>JACSRG010000599.1 GCA_014879865.1 Anaerolinea sp. | reverse complement strand
TCGGGCATGGCGCGCAATCTGCGCCGCGACATCTTCCAGAAGGTCGAGAGCTTCTCGAACAACGAATTCGATAAGTTCTCGCTCTCGTCATTGATCACCCGATCCACCAACGACGTAACGCAGTTGCAAATGCTGATGGTCATGATCATCCGCATGGTCTTCTACGCGCCGATCCTCGGCGTCGGCGGTATCCTCAAAGCGACCAACACCGATAGTTCGATGTGGTGGATCATCGCGCTCGGCTTGGGCGCGCTCATCTCGCTCATCATCATCGTCTTCGGGCTGGCGCTGCCCAAGTTCCGCCGGATTCAAACGCTGGTCGATGCGGTGAACCGCGTCACGCGCGAGAATCTATCGGGGATGCTGGTCGTGCGCGCCTTCAACACGCAGAAGTTCGAAGAAGGACGTTTCGAGCAAGCCAACCTCGATTTGACGAACAACAACCTGTCGGTCGCGCGCATCATGGCGGCGATGATGCCGGCGATGATGCTCATCATGAACGGGCTGACCCTGCTCATCATCTGGGTGGGCGCGCATCAAGTGGCGGCGGCGCAAATTCAGGTCGGCGACATGATCGCCTTCATGCAGTACGCGCTGCAAGTCGTGTTCGCCTTCATCATGCTGTCGATCATGTTCATCATCCTGCCTCGCGCCTCGGTATCGGCGGATCGGATCGCCGAAGTGATTCACACCGAACTGGTGATCCACGACCCGAAGACTCCAAAACGCTTCCCCGAACCGTTCGACGGCACAATCGAATTCCGCGATGTGTCGTTCCGCTACCCCGGCGCTGAGGCGGACGTGCTGCACAATCTCACCTTCATTGCTCACCCCGGCGAAACGACCGCCTTCATCGGCTCGACCGGGTCCGGCAAATCGACGCTGGTCAACCTGCTGCCGCGCTTCTACGACGTGACCGACGGCGCGATTCTGATCGACGGCGTGGACATCCGCGAGGTGACGCAGCACGACCTGCGCGAGAAGATCGGCTTTGTGCCGCAGAAGGCGAACCTGTTCTCCGGAACGATTGAGTCGAATCTGCGCTACGCCGACGAATTCGCCGAACTGGACGTGCTGAACGACGCGATTGAAACGGCGCAGGCACGGGAGTTCGTCAGCACGAAACCCGAAGGCTTGGCTGCGGCGATCACGCAGGGCGGCAGCAACGTCTCCGGCGGTCAGCGCCAGCGCCTGTCGATTGCGCGCGCGCTGGTCAAGCACGCGCCGATCTACATCTTCGATGACAGCTTCTCCGCGCTCGACTTCAAGACGGATGCCGCGCTGCGCCGTGCTCTGAAGGAGAAAACCGGGGCAAGTACGCTGTTGATCGTAACTCAGCGCGTCTCGACCGTGAAGAACGCCGAGCAAATCATCGTCCTCGACGAGGGCAAAATCGTAGGCAAAGGAACGCACGCAGAATTGATGGAGACGTGTGAAGTGTACCGCGAAATCGCGCTGTCGCAGTTGAACATGCAGGAGTTGGCATCATGATGATGGGTGGCGGAAGACCGGGTCAACCGGGAAGACCGGGGCAGGGTCACGGACCGATGGCGATGATGAAGGGCGAAAAAGCGCGCGATTTTCGCGGCACGATGAAGAAGCTGATCGCCTACATTGGCTCGTACAAACTGTCGATCCTCATTGTGCTGCTGTTCGCCGTTGCTTCGACCATCTTCATGATCGTGGGTCCGAAAATCCTCGGTCAGGCGACGACGAAGCTGTTTGAAGGTGTAATGGGACAGATCGCCGGGACAGGCACAGGCATCGACTTCGAGTACATCGGCAACATCATCCTGCTGCTGGTGGTACTCTACCTTATCTCTGCCCTGTTCAGTTACATTCAGGGCTACGTCATGGCGGGCATCTCGATGAAGGTCACCTACCGGATGCGCGAAGACATCGCGCAGAAGATCAACCGCCTGCCGCTCAAGTACTACGACACGACCAATCAGGGCGAAGTGCTGTCACGCGTCACCAACGACGTAGACACGATCAGCCAGACGCTTAACCAGAGTCTCGGACAGATCGTCACGTCGGTGACGAGCATGATCGGCGTACTGGTCATGATGCTGTCGATCAGTTGGGTGATGACGCTCGTCGCGCTGATCATGATTCCGCTGTCGTTCGGCATCATCGCGCTGGTGATCGGCAAGTCGCAGGTCTATTTCAAACAGCAGCAGGACTACCTCGGGCACGTCAACGGGCACATCGAAGAGATGTACGGCAGCCACAGCGTGGTCAAGGCGTTCAACGGCGAAAAGCAGAGCATCCAGAAGTTCGACGAGTACAACAACACGCTGTACGGCACGGCGTGGAAATCGCAGTTCTTGACCGGGCTGCTCTTCCCGATCATGGGCTTTGTCGGCAACCTCGGCTACGTCGGCGTCTCGATCCTCGGCGGGTATCTGGTGGTCAACGGCTCAATCACCGTCGGCGATGTGCAGGCGTTCATTCAATATGTGCGCTCGTTCACGCAGCCCATCGGGCAGATCGCCAACATCTCGAACATCTTGCAGCAAACCGCCGCCGCCGCCGAGCGCGTCTTCGAGTTCCTCGAAGAACCGGAAGAAATCGCCGACACGGCAGCACCCTTCAAGGAAGACGTGGTCGCGGGTAACGTCGAATTCAAGCATGTTCACTTTGGCTACAAGTCCGACAAAATCGTCATCAACGATTTCTCGGCGTCGGTCAAACCCGGTCAGAAGATCGCCATTGTCGGTCCGACCGGCGCGGGCAAGACGACGATGGTCAAGCTGTTGATGCGCTTCTACGATGTGAACGACGGACAAATCTTGATCGACGGGCACGACATCCGCGAGTTCACGCGCCACGATCTGCGCCACATGTTCGGCATGGTGCTGCAAGATGCGTGGTTGTACAGCGGCACGATCATGGAGAACATCCGCTATGGGCGCTTGGACGCGACCGACGAGGAAGTCATCGCTGCCGCGCAAGCTGCCCACGCCGACCACTTCATCCGTACGCTGCCCGAAGGCTACAACACAATCTTGAACGAAGAAGCGTCGAACGTGTCGCAGGGACAAAAGCAGTTGTTGACCATCGCGCGCGCGATCCTCGCCGACCCGCCCATGCTCATCCTCGACGAGGCGACCAGCTCGGTCGATACACGCACGGAAATCCTGATCCAGAAGGCGATGGATAACCTGATGCACAACCGCACCAGCTTTATCATCGCCCACCGGCTCTCGACCATCCGCAACGCCGACTTGATCCTCGTGATGCGTGAAGGCGACATCGTAGAGCAAGGCACGCACGACGAACTGCTGGCGCAGGGCG
>JACSRG010000449.1 GCA_014879865.1 Anaerolinea sp. | reverse complement strand
CACCGGAGTGGCGCGGCGCTTCGTTCAGCCGAATGTCATCCCCGATAACCCGGAACCGCACCGCTTCGCCATGCTCGTCGGCGCGATCTTCAACGCGGTGGCGACGCTGGCACTGCTGCTCGACGCGGCGGCGCTCGGTTGGGTGCTGGTCTGGGTGGTGATCGTCTTGGCGAATCTCAATTTCTGGCTCAACTTCTGCTTGGGCTGCTGGATGTACTACCAGTTCAACCGGTTGGGCATTCCCGGTTTCAAAGTCGCGCCGCTGCACAAAGCGTAGAGGTCAGCATGATCGAACGACTGCTCATTACCATCCTTCTACTCGCCGTCGGGCTGATTGCCTACCGCCTGTGGATCGCTCGCCAGAAGCAAACGGCGACGGCGCTCGTCCCCATCGACCCGCTGCTGACCGGGATGCAGCCCGGCGTCCCGGTGATCGTCTACTTCACCACGCCGACCTGTATCCCGTGCCGCACGCAGCAAATGCCCGCATTGGAGCGCCTGCGTAATGAAGTCACCGTCCAGATCGTCAAAGTCGATGCCACCGAGAATTCAGATGCAGCGGATCGGTGGGGCGTGTTCTCCGCGCCGACAACGTTTGTCATCGACGGGCGCGGGGTGACGCGGGCAGTCAATCACGGCGTCGCCGACTTTCACACCCTCAAGACCCAGTTACAGGAGTAATGATGCAACCCTTAGTTAATCAACTTGGCGACCTGAGCAACGCCGAGATCAGCCGCTACGGGCGGCACTTGATCATGCCGGAATTCGGCATCGACGGACAGCGGCGCTTGAAGGCGTCCAGCGTGTTGATCATCGGGACGGGCGGTTTGGGCAGTCCGCTGGCGCTGTATCTGGCGGCAGCAGGGATCGGGCGGATCGGCTTGGTCGATTACGACGTGGTGGACGAGAGCAATCTTCAGCGCCAGATCGTGCATGGTCAGAGCAGCGTCGGCGTCGCCAAAGTGGACAGCGCCGAACGCCGTCTGCGCGACCTCAACCCGTTCCTCGTCATCGACAAGTACAACGTCCCGCTGACCTCCGACAACGCGCTGGAGATTATGCGCCCGTATGACGTGATCATCGACGGGACGGATAACTTCCCGACGCGCTACTTGACCAACGATGCGTGCGTCAAGCTCGGCAAGCCGAACGTCTACGGCAGCATTTTGCGCTTTGAAGGTCAGTTGAGCGTCTTCTATGCCAAAGAAGGTCCGTGCTACCGCTGCATGTTCCCCGAACCGCCGCCGCCGGGACTCGTCCCGAACTGCGCCGAAGCGGGTGTGTTGGGCGTGCTCCCCGGCGTGATCGGCACAATGCAGGCGACCGAAGCTATCAAGCTGATTACGGGCATCGGTCAGACGATGGTCGGGCGGATGCTGCTCTACGATGCGTCCGATATGAGCTTCACGACGATCAAAATTCGCAAGAACCCCACCTGCCCGGTGTGCAGCATCCCGCACGAGCAGGTCGAATTGATCGACTATGAGCAGTTCTGCGGCGTACCGGCGCACGATCACGTGTCTACGCCTGCTGTAGCGACGAACGGCGGCTATGACCTGAGCAAGCCGATCCCGGAGATCAACGTACACGAGCTTAAAGCGCGCTACGACGCCGAGCCGGAACTGTATGTGCTGGACGTGCGCAACCCGGAGGAATTCGAGATCGCCGTCATGCCGAACACGGTCAAAATCCCCAAGCCGCGCATTCAGTTGGCGGTCGAGGATGTGCTGGCGGGGCGCAAAACCGCCGACGAAACCGTGCTGGCGCAGATCCCGCATGATCGCGACGTGATCGTTCACTGCCGGTCAGGGGTGCGTTCCGCCGATGTGATCGACATGCTGCGTGAGGTCGGCTATGACCCGGACAAACTGATCAACGTGGCGGGCGGCATCCTCGCATGGGCGCGCCAGATCGATACCAGCCTGCCAACGTACTAAGCTCAACACACGAAAATCGCATTCGCACTACAATGGGATCAGCCAAAAACTGATCCCATTTTTGTGTGAGGACGCGATGAACTACAACCCGCTGCTTGAACTGGTGGAGAAGGCGGAGCGCATCGAGGCGCTGGCGGCTGCCGAGTTGTACAGCCATACGCCGCCCGATTTTGCGGCAGAGATCGGCGTGAAGTCGCAGTGGTTCGGGGCGTCGCTGGCGTTGGCGGCGCATCACATCGACTGGACGCTGTTCAACCGCGTCTTTCCGCTTGGGCTGGATCACCCCGTGACCGAACACTTCATCGACGACCTGTGCGCGTTCTTCGCCGGGAACGCCAACCCCGTCCACGCCTTTCAGCTCACGCCGCTGGCGCAGCCACATCACGCGGCGGACTGGCTCAAGGCGCGCGGTTACCGCCACCGCGACAACTGGACGCGGCTCGTCCGCGATGGTTCACCGCCGCACGTCATCGCCTCTGACTTGGATGTTGAGATCATCACGGCAGAACAGGCGGAAGTCTTCGCGCATACGATGAACCGGGCGTTCGGCGCGCCGGAAGCCCTCGCCAAGTGGTTCACGCCGCTGGTCGGACGACCGAACTGGCATCACGTTATGGCGTTCGACGGCGATCACCCGGCAGCGACCGCCGCCCTGTTCATCGACGGGGATGTCGGTTGGTTAGGCTTTGCCGGGACGCTGCCCAAATACCGGGGACTCGGCGCGCAAAGCCTGCTGATCCACAAGCGGATCGAGATCGGGCGGCAGCATGGCGTCAAGCAGTTCGTCGCCGAGGTCGTCGAGGATACGCCGGAGCGCCGCAACCCATCGGATCACAACCTGCGGCGGCTCGGCTTTCAGGAGATTTACAAGCGGGCGAACTGGGCGAAGGCGTAATTTGGGGTAGTACTCGTCTATTTTACCGCACGGGGTTCAAACCCCGTGCTACGGGAAAGACCAAGCGCACTAAAGGCGCTTGTAAAGCGTCTTTTCGGGAACGAACGAATGTTTTCGAGCAGATCGGGCGGGGCAAGCCCCTTTAGTGGGCTTACCGCCCGCATAAATAGCCGTAGGTTTCAACCTACGGCGGCACAACGGCGACAAATAATTACCGGGCAAACAGTTTGAGCGTGTCGTCCGGCTTCAAGGCAGGTGGCATACAGCCAACGAGTGAATACTTGCCAACGTAAGACTTCCGATAAGCAGAACAAGGTTAAGACAAGGCAACCGTGCGGGATAACCGAATTATCCCGCTTTAGGCATAACAATTTAGCTAGTTATAGGGTGTGGGTTTTGTGGTAAAAGTGGGAAATCATATTATATCAAACCCAATTCTAACCACTCTGTGCTTAGCCCGAGGTACACAAAAAACTAACACTTGTGCTAAAGTGAACATGGTGGAAACAAAATAAAAACCCGTATCGTTGGGAAAGATACGGGCTGTCGACTTCCGCAAAATTGCCTACTAATGGGTTCAGTCAACTGTACGTCGCAAATACAGTCTAAACGAAAACGTTGAAGTAGGCAACCACTTTTGTTGACTTTTACAACAGGATGGTGCCTGTGAGCGAACGCTCAAAACCATATTCATATCATGGAAAACGAATCATTCGTCTCCTCCTACTAGCATTCGGTCTGGTACTGGCGGTGTTTGGTACCTATGAGCAGCGCAGCTTTGGCGCAGCCGTCGCCTTTGTCAGTATTGCTGATCGACTTATCGCGTTTTGGTGGGATCGCTAGGTACCACCAAGGGTAAAGGGTAAAAAGAACGGGGTCAGCCGCCTAGCCGATCCCGTTTTTGTACTATTTCGGCTGGATGATCGCTTCCATCCACTCGATGTGTTCGGGATAATGCGCGATGGTGTTGCCGATGATCCGATTGATCACGGCGTCGCCGCTGTCATCCTCTTTTCCGGCGGGGAAGTAGTTGCCATACGGCTTCTGTAAATCATCCCACGACAGCGCCTCGATCTGCGCCAGCAGGCGGCGATGCGTATCAGCGTGACGGCGCAGCACCTCCTCCAGCGGCACATCCCGGTAGCGCGCTTGAATCACCGCGTTGACCTCATCCCAGTCATGCCGCAGCCACATCGCTTGGTCGATGCCCATGTATGCGGGTCGATCCTCTTTGTTGAGCAGTGCCACGACTCCACCTTCCCACACGGCGAGATGCATCAGGTGATCTTTCGCCGTCCACCCGGCAGCGTCGGTCGGTTCGGTCAGTTCAGCGGGCGTATGCGCCGTCACAAAGCGCTGAAGCTGATCCCATACCTGCCCGATCTTGGTCAATAGTTCGGTTTTGTCCATCGGTTTGCTCCCAAAGACTAACTCTAGCCCGCGCCATACGTTATCTGACCACATCGTGTAATTGTGCCCGCCCTGAAACTCGCGGTAGGTCACATCGTAGCCGTTGTCGCGCAGCAGGCGATTCATCTTGCGGTTGCCTTCCAGCAGCCATTCGAGCGTCCCGACATCCTGCCAGATTTTGATCGACTTGCCCTCGCCCTGCTTGATCAGCTTGTCGATCACCATTTCGTAGCCCTCTTGGATGTCGAACGCCCCCGACTGGCTGATCACTTTGCCGAAGATGAACGGAAAGCGGATGCCCGTGTACAACGCCATCAAGCCGCCCATCGACGCGCCAAGCACGCCGTAGCTCCCCGGCTGATCTTTGTAGTCGATCAGGTTCAGGTGCTTCTGTGCGAACGGGATGACGATGCGCACCAGCGACGAGATCGTCAGCTCGTTGTGGAAATATTCGCTCATGCGCGCCTCGCGCCCGTTCGCCAGCAGCGCCAGCGCCACCGGTTCGATCCGCTCCTGCGCGATCAGGTTGTCTACGATGTTGGCGAGGTAGGCGCGGCGTAGATAATCGGGACCATCCCACACGACAACCAGTGGCACGGGATGATCGACGGGCGGTTGGTACAGGTAAAGGTCACGCGGCGACCATGCACCCATGTACCCCAATTCGAGCGAATGCTTGGTGATCTTCCCGCGCTTGACGCCCTTCTGCCGCGCCACGAGATCGGTCATCTCACAGTCGGGCATAATGAAAACATGGTTGACCGCATCCATGCCGTTCCAGACCATATGCGGGTTGAACGGATCGCTCAGGCGTTCATCCCCCGCCAGCATGTAGCAGTATTCGATATAGGCATCCAGCGGCAGGGTCATGGTATGCGCCCAGACATCCGGTTCGACCTGCTCAAGCTGGATGCCCCGTCCCTCGAAATCCCAATCGTTAAAATCGCCAATTAAAGCGGGAGCCGGTTCCGCGCCGTTCCCGTACCAGACAAACGTCACCTGATCGCCGTCGATCAACGGCGTGCCTTCTGCGCGCGCACGTTCCAAAAGAGTCATTCGTTATCGCTCCAAGACCAGAACATGCCACGATTGTACCGAATTTACGACTTTAGACTCATTCTTGCGGTATCCTCGTAACGTTACAATTGCCCGGATCACATCGTCATTGTTCCCTATAGGAATTTGCATCTATGCCCGTTTTGCTTCTTGCACGTGGTGACCAGCAAAGCCGTGCGCTGCTTCGGGTAGCTATCGAAGCCCGTTACGGTCACAGCGCGCCACCTATCGAAACTGTAAAAATCGACCTGAAGGGGAAAAGTCGCGTCAAGCTGGCGTTTGCGTGGACGTGGATGCCCATCGACGCCACCGTGTTCGTCAAATTCCCGTCTGCGCTGCGCTGGGATTTCACCGCGCGCCCGGTCGGGCTGCCAGTGACGACGATCAGCGAAACCTATGACGGCGAGTCGCTTCAGCGCAGCCGAATGCTGCGGAGCGCCGAAGTCGATACCGACGGGCATGTGCTGCGCTCATCGGAGGCGCGCCTGTGGACGATTGCCGTCATGCTGCTCACCCCGCTCTCCGACCCGGCGATTCAGGTCAGCACGAGCGGGGTAGATCAACTGGATGTCGAGAACACGGCGACCGGCAGCCGGGTGACGCTCTCACTCAACCCGGATAAAACACTCCAGTGTGTGACAACAACCTGCTACAACCCCGCGACCGAGCGCGAACAACGCTATACCTTGCGCCTGACCGGCGGACAGGCGTTGATCAACGATCTGATGCTCCCGCGCCAAATCGACGTGCTCTGGGACGACGAACTCGACATGGAAATGACGCCCGTCAGCGTGGAGACCAATTTCCCCCTCGCTGACGATTTCTTTAAGCTCTAGCCGGAGCGCTAGCCGCTTCCCGCTGACTGCGGAACTGCGTTTCGTACAGATTGGCATACATTCCGCCCCGTTCGAGCAGATCGGCATGCGTCCCGTGCTCGATAATCCGCCCGCGATCCATGACGAGGATTTGATCCGCCGCGAGGATCGTGCTCAAGCGGTGGGCGATAACGATGCTCGTGCGGTTGTGCATGATCTTTTCCAGCGCCTCTTGAATCAGCGCTTCGGATTGGCTGTCGAGGTGGCTGGTCGCCTCGTCCAAGACCAGCACGCGCGGGTCTTTGAGGATGACGCGCGCCAGCGCCAACCGCTGCTTTTCGCCGCCGCTCAAGCGGTAGCCGCGCTCGCCGACAATCGTGTCGTAGCCGTCGGACAAGTCCATGATGAAGTCGTGGATATTCGCCGCACGGCACGCCGCCTCGACCTCTGCCTGAGTCGCATCCATGCGCGCATACAGCAGGTTCGTCTTGATCGTGTCGTGGAAGAGGTAGGTTTCCTGCGTCACCATGCCGATGGCGTTCGTCAGCGATTCGAGCGTGAGATCGCGCAGATCATATCCGTCGAGCAGAATGCGCCCCTCGCTCGGATCGTACAACCGGGGAATCAGGTAGGTCATGGTCGTTTTGCCCGCCCCACTGGGACCGACCAGCGCCAGCAGTTGACCCGGTTTGACCGTGAAGCTGATCCCTTCGAGCGCTGTATCGCGCGCCTGCGTGCTGACTGGCGCTTTCTCTTCGCTATTGACGACGGTGGATTTGCCCTTGCCACCGGACAGCACCGCCGTGACATTCTCCACCCGCCCGTAGCGATGCACCTCGCTGAGCAGCCCTGAAGTGGCGGGTTGGTAGCGGAAGGTCACGTTTTCGAACGTCATTTCGCCGCGCACATCCTTAAGATCGATGGCGTTCGGCTTCTCGTCGATCTCGACCGGCAGATCGACCACTTCGAACACGCGCTCGAAGCTGACCATCGACGTCGAGAATTCGACCGGGACATTGATCAGGTATTCGAGCGGACCGTACAACTGACCGAGATATGCCGCGAACGCGACAATCGTGCCAACCGTGAAGACGCCGCTCAGGACGAGATGCCCGCCGACCCAGTAGACAAGCGCCGTGCCGATCACGCCGACTGCGCCGAGGATCGCCCAGAATTGGCTGCCCATGACTGACCGCCGCGTGCCGATGTCACGTACCCGCGCCGCGCGGGACTCGAAGCGCCGCGTTTCGACATTCGCCCGACCGAACAGCTTGATCAGCAGCGCGCCGCTGATGTTGAGCGTTTCGTTCATCATGGCGTTCATCTCGGCGTTGATGTCCATCGCTTCGCGGGCAATGTCGCGCAGCTTGCGCCCGATGAGGCGCGCGGCGACGACGAACAGCGGGAAGATCGCCAGCCCGATCAAGGTGAGACGCCATTCGAGCGTGAGCATGACGATCAGCGTGGCGACGAGCGTCACCGCGTTGGTGATGATGCCGACAATCGTGTTGCTGATCGCGTTCTGCGCGTTGACCACGTCGTTGTTCAGGCGGCTCATTAATTCGCCGGATTTGGTGTTGGTGAAGAAGCGGAGCGACATACGCTGCAAATGCGCGAACAACCCGCGCCGCAGATCGTAGATCACGCCCTCGCCGATGATCGAATTCAGGCGGCGATTGAAGATGCCGAGCACGCTGGTCAGCACCGGGATGATGATCAGCGCCAGCGCCAGCAGATTGAGCCGCCCCACGTCGCCGTTTGGCAGCGTGTTATCGATCAGGTCACGAAAGATCAACGGAGTCAGCAATCCTAAGCCGCTGGTGAACAGGATCAAGACCAGCGTGATCGTGATCTCACGCCGGTAGGGATTGGCGTATGCCAATACGCGCTTGATCAAGCCCCATGTGATTTTGGCAGATTTGCCGTCGTCAGAACCGGGATAAGCGTAACGCCACATACGTCCCTGCCTCATTATTTATGCTTCGTGCTTTCACTATATACGGAACAAGGGTGAGTCGTGAACTGAACAAAGAGCCAGTAGCGGAGAGGATCGGAGTTGGGTAAACTAACCGCATGATTAGGTAGAACTTCATTGGGACGCGGTGCGACCGTTAGCAAAACGGCTGCTCCACCGCGTCCCGATTGTTTTGGTGCAGGGGAGTTCGGCGCTACTGTTCCCGTTCGATGATCTGGTGTGCTTGTGCCTCGGTATCGGCAAAGTGGAACACCTGATTTTTGCCCATCGCGCTGGTCACGCGGCGGTAGCCGTCATACGCGGTTTGTACCAGTCCGTTCGCGCCGATCACCACCTTGACGCCCTCGTTGCGGTGTGTCTCCGGTGTGGCGAAGCTGCGTGTCTGCCCCAGCAAGCTCAACGGGTTGATGACAAAGCTGCCGTTGCGCAGATCGATGATGAAGTTGACTTTGTGATTCACGCTGTCCATCATGCTGATCGTCTGGCTGAGCGCCTTCTGCAAATCGTCCCATGTCCACCGCCCGCTGACCGAGCAGCGGATCATGTTCTTCTGTTCATCCTGCCAGTACACCTGAATCGCCATGCCTCTCCTCTCTGACTAAGACTGATCCGTAATTGTGAATGCCACCGGCGACCCTGCTGCCGCCCCATTGAGCGTGAATTCCACACTCCAATTACCCGGTACAAATTCGACTTCGGACGCGGGCAGGTAGAACCAGATGCACGCCTGCTCGATGTCGAACGAAGGCTGCCAATCATAGGTCGCGATTTCGGTGCCATCACGCAGCCAGCGCGTGCTGATCAAGTCGCCGCTCCGCACGTTGTACGCAATCGCCGTCGCGTAAATTTCGGTCGCCGTACTCGAAAAGCTGGTCGTCGCGCCCAACGGGCAGTCATCCACGCCGACCTGTCCGGCAAGCTGGAAGTTGCCCAAACGCGGGACATTCGGGTCGGCGGTCGCCAGCGGGGTCGGCGACGGCGGCTGCTGAATTTCAATGTTGGAACGCGCCGCGCCCTCGCCTACTATCGGCGTAATCAGACTGCCGCCCGCAGGCGCGCCAGCCGGCGGGTTCGCACCCGGATTGCCGCCGGGATTCGGCGTCGGCGCGACAGCCGTGATGCCGCTCGTATCCACCATGAGCATCCCGGCGGCGACCAGCGTCGAGGCGATGCGCGTCCCCTGCTGATTCAGCACGCTGACGGAAGTCTGCGCGTAAGCCAGCGTGATCAGCAGGCGGTCGGCGTTGACGGTCGCCGTCTGACGCACGGCGGCGATCTCGGTGTTGGCGACTTGGTTTTCAAGGTTTTCGGTCTGGAGATCGGCGGGCTGCGAAAAGAAGTTGCACGCGCTCAACGCGAGTGCCGCGCCTATCCACAGGATCAATAGTCCAACGTATTTCATGCTTTCTCCTACCTGAAAAACGGGTTCAGTGTAGCACCCCACTTTTGCAGGGACAAGGCGCGGGTTGCGAACGGCGGCGCAACCATCCCTCAACGGTTACGTATATAGGTACGTAGAGACCATAGCAAAGGGAGCAAATACGATGGGATGTGGTCGTGCAATTCTCTGCATTATTCTGCCGCCGCTGGCAGTGCTGGATCGCGGCTGTGGCACCGTTCTGATCGTCTTCGCGCTGACGCTGGCGGGCTGGGTTCCCGGCGCAATCGCCGCCTTGATCCTGAACTACATGGCTGCCAACGACGGCAAACTGAGCTAAAACCAACGAGAGGTTGCTTTGTAGGGGCAAGGACATGCCTTACCCCTACACTCGCATTTACTGTAATCCAACTTGTGAATTTCTGCACATATAAGATATACTGTGAGCAGCGGAGCCGTACCTACCTCTGGAGGTAATATGCGCTTTTTCACTGCTCTGGCATCCGTCCTCGCTCTACTGTCGTTCGTCCTCGTTTCGCCCGCCGCCGCGCAAACTACCTGCGACAACGCGCAGGGGCTCGCAGCACTTCAAACGGGTGACTATTCCGAAGCGATCACCGCCTACAGCTGCGTGATCGACGCTGATCCTCTCAATACGGAAGCCTACTTAGGACGCGCTCAGGCAAATCTTCTGTCGGGTGCTTGGTACGACGCCTATGCCGATTTCGTCGCGTCGGATGAATTTGGACAGGGGGACGGCTCATCCTTCTCAGCCAACTTCGACCAAGCCAATGCGTGGATTCTTGCGCAACCCGACCAACCGGAGGGTTACATCCTCCGTGCGTGGCAATACTGGTTCTGGGCGGCGGATTCAGAGGCACTTGACGATTACGAGCGCATCTTGAGGATCGAACCGGATAATCTGTTCGCGCTATGTTACCAGAGTTCATC
Organism: Anaerolinea sp.; assembly: GCA_014879865.1. Lineage (GTDB taxonomy): Bacteria > Chloroflexota > Anaerolineae > Aggregatilineales > Phototrophicaceae > Flexifilum. The sequence goes on along the minus strand of JACSRG010000449.1, from coordinate 6,585 downwards.
CTTAAATTTCTTAGGTGAACCGATTTGGGAAGACGGGCTAAGTCGCGCGCTCGAACTTGCGCCCGATAACCCAAACGTGCTGACGATGGCAGGCAGGCTATACCAGCTAGACGGTCAACAGGATCAAGCATTCCTGTATTTGAATCGCGCCCCAGATTTTGCGCCCGCTGTCTCCTTGCATGGCGAGGTCAACTTTGATTTACAGCGATACCCATCGGCACAGCGCGATTATCTGCATGTGCTTGACCTGCATCCAACACCTGAATACACGATGCGAGCGTACGAAGGGCTTGGGAAGGTCGCCCTCGAACTCGATCTCCGCCAAGAAGCCGCCGACGCCTTTGCCCAAGCCGACGCGGTTTACGGCGACAGCGCAAACGTGGCGCTGCGAATCGCCTTCGACTATTCCGCGTTCGATCCTGCGCTCGAAGCATTCTGGTTCTACGAATTTGCTTCCCGTGCCGAAGTACGCAGCGGCGCTTCAGAACCGCTCGTGATTGGCACGCCGCTGCACGCGCCGGTCGCACGCGGCATGGTGACGCGCTACCCGATCACGTTGATGGCGGGGGCAACGCTGCGGTTTAGCGTCGCTTCGATCAGCGCTGAGTCCGTGCGCGTTGATCCGCTCATCGTCCTGCTTGCGCCGGACGGCACACCGCTGCGCGGCAGTGATGACGCCGAGTTCAATGTGAATATGGGTGCTCAGATCGATAACTTCATCGTTCCCGAAGACGGGGTGTATACACTAGTCGTCACCTCAACCTTTTATGGCAATACGGGTACAGTGGCGATTGACGTGAGCCCAGCAGATTGAAGCGCGTTTTATCATAGGGGACGGACACGTACCGTCCCCGCAAGTCTCACGGTTTTCCCGTGACATTTTACGCTAATCAAATCCAAATTTGATTAGCGCCCAAAACTTACGCTACAATTTGACAGATTCCTCATCATCCTACTTAAGTTTTGGGAGGACAACACCTTGCACGTCGTCGTATTTACTCGCAGTACGCCCGACACCGCCGCGAAAGTGGAGGTCGATGGATCGGGCAAAGTTTCATGGGGTGACGCCGCGCTCGTCGTCAACCCGTGGGACGAATACGCACTTGAAGAAGGCATCCTTCAGGCGAAAGCCGGTGGCGGCAAAGCGACCGTAATCGCTATCGGCGGGGAGATGCACAACGAAGCACTCAAGCACGCCTTGGCGATGGGGCTGGACGAAGCCGCGCGCGTCTGGGATGCGCCGCTGGAAACCGCCGACTCGCTGGCGTATGCCACCACCGCCGCCGCCGCCGTCAACAAGGTCGGCGCGGTTGATCTGGTGCTGTTCGGGCGTGAAAGCATCGATGTCGGGACGGATCAGCACATTTACCAGACCGCGCGCAAGCTCGGCTGGACGATGTTGAGCTACGTCTCGAAGATTCTCGCCGTCGATTATGCCGCCAAGACCATCAAGGTCGAACGGCTGCTCGAAGAAGGCAAGCAGATCGTCACCGCCAAGCTGCCGGTCGTCATCAGCGTCATGAAGGACATCAACGAGCCGCGCTATCCCTCGTTCATCGGCATCCGCAAAGCATCGAAGGCGGTCATCCCCGTGTGGTCGCTGGCTGACCTCGGCGTGGCGCTCCCGCCCGTCAACACGCAGGTGAGCAAGTTCAAGAATCTGCCGCCGCGCGACACCCGTTTTGAACTGATCGAAGGCACGCCCGAAGAACAGGCAAAGAAGCTGATTGATCGCCTGCTGGAGGAAAAGGTACTATGAGCGCCGTTTATGTGTGGATCGAGACGTTTCATGGCAAACCGCTCCCCTCGGCATGGGAAGCTCTCGCCGCCGGTAAACTGTTGGCGGATAAGTACGGCGTCCCCGTGACGGCGCTGGTTTTCGGGGAAGGCGCGAGCGCTGTTGCCGCCGAAGCCGCGCAGTATGGCGCTAAAAAGGCGCTGGTCAGCGAAGACGCGACGCTCAAGGACTTCCGCTTGGAAGCCTACGCCGCCCTGCTGAGCAAGCTGGTCAAGGAAAACGCGCCAAAAGCGGTGATTGCGGGCGCGACCAGTCGCGGGCGGGAACTACTGGCAGCCTCGGCAGCCGACACGGACAGCCCGATGCTCGGCGACGTGCTGTCGCTCAACGTTGACGGTTCGCTGGCAGCGGAGCGCGCGGTCTACGCGGGCAAAGTCCTCAGCGAAAACGTGGTCACCGGTGGCGCGACGACGTTTATCACCATCCGGTCACGCGCGTTCAAGGCGCAGACTCCCGATGCTTCTGCCAGCGCCGAAGTGACGACGGTTGCCCCCGCGTTGAGCGAAGATCAGCTTGTGAGCAAGGTCGAGAGCTTCGAAGAAGCCGCCGGCACGGTCAACCTGACCGATGCGGCGATCATCATCTCCGGCGGTCGCGGCATGGCGAACAACCCGAAGGATGCCCCGGCGGGCGTCACGGGCGACGAAGCCGCCGTCTGGAAAGCGAAAGATGGTTTCGCCAATGTGATCCAGCCGCTCGCGGATGTGCTCGGCGCGGCGGTCGGCGCGAGTCGTGCCGCCGTCGATGCGGGCTACATCCCTTACGCGCATCAGGTCGGTCAGACGGGCAAAACGGTTGCACCCGATCTGTATATCGCCTGCGCGATTTCCGGCGCGATCCAGCATCAAGCGGGTATGCGCTCAAGCAAGATCATCGTGGCAATCAACAAAGACGCCGAGTCGCCCATCTTCAAGATGGCGCGCTATGGTCTGGTCGGCGATCTGTTCCAGATCGTCCCGGCGATCACCGCCGAAGCGAAGAAACGTCTCGGCAAGTAAAACACGGCTTCTGTTACGGTTGGGGCACGCTCTGGCGTGTCCCGCCACCCCTGCAAGGACATGATCCATGTCGAGTACCATTACCAACCGCGCTTATGCTTCGCAAAACGATTTCTGGCGCGTGCGCCAACTGCTGATCGACGCCTACCCGATCACGGGTCCCGGTTATCTTTGGGAAATCCGGCGCTGGGACGGTCAGCACTACCACAGCGACGATCTGCGCTGGAATCCGTTGTGGGAGCAGCGCTATCGTTTATGGGAAACCACCGACGGTCAGTTGATCGGCTTGGTGCATCCCGAAGGCGATCCCGGCAACGCTCACTTTGAAATTCATCCCGACTTTCGCAGCCGGATCGAGGACGAGATGATCTCGTGGGCAGAAGAACATCTGCCCGCGCCGAATCAAGATGGCGTGCGGCAGCTTGAGACCTTCGCCTTCGAGCACGACTCGCTGCGCGTCCGGCTGCTAGAAGCGCACGGCTTCATCAAGACGCCGTATTTCGGCATGATGCGCCATATGTTCATGGGCAGCCAACCGCTGCCAGCGGTCGAAATGGCAGAAGGCTATGCGCTGCGCAGCACATGCAGCGAACCGGCGGATTACAACCGGATGGCGGCGCTGCTCAATGCCGCATTCAACCGGTCAGTGCATACTGCTGTCGAGTACGAGAACTTTGCCCGCTTTTCGCCGTCCTTCCGGCATGACCTGAATTTCGTCGCCGTCGCGTCGGATGGGACGTTCGCCGCGCATGTAGGCGTCACCTACGAGCCGAATAATCGCTACGGCATCATCGAACCCGTGTGCACGCATCCCGATCACCGCCGTCACGGTTTGGCGCAGACACTCATCTTCCACAGCCTGCACCGTCTGCGCGCACTCGGCGCACAACACGTCCACGTCGATACCGGGAGTATGGAAGCCGCGAACGCGCTCTATGACTCGATTGGCTTCAGCGAAGCGTATCGCGGCTACTACTGGCAGAAGGTGTATTAGCTACACGCCCCACTGGACATCGTAGAGCGTGCCGGGGATTTCTTCAGGATTCGGATTCGGAATGATTTCGACGGTGAACGGCTCGCCCGGTTTTCTGAAGCGCGCCACCATCCCCCAGATGAAACCGTAGATGGCGTCGTCTGGGTTGGGCGTGTTCTGGTAAACGTGGTAGTGCTGTTCACTGATTCGCTTGACCACGTAGCCCTCATCTTCGGGGATATTACGCAGGTTGAGGTGATGAATTGCGTGCAGAGAATTGAGCGCCTTCGGAATCGTGTCGATTTCCGGCGGCATGACGGCGTTCGCAACCGCCTGTTTGCCAAATGCGACGAACGCGCTGCTGTGATCCGGCAGTTTGCTCAAGTCGTGCAGCACATCCATCCAATTCTGATGCGGATACCACCGATCCGGGTCGATGCTGGCGAAGCCGTGTTTGGGCAGCAGCGGGGCAATCACACTTGATTCAAGGTTATCGACGAATGCTTGAACGATTTGACCCACGACGAGCGCGTCAGGCGATCCCGCGACGTAGGGTTTGGCAGCATACTTACTCATTGTAGTTCCCCAACACTTCATCAATTCTTCACATTCCTATTCTAAGCCTTGATCCCGACTGCGATGATGAAGATTTGCGTTTGGATAGAAAGACGTTTACTTAGGCGTTAAGATCGGTTAAAATAGAAGTTGTTCACATGGGGGTGTACTAGTCTCGACAGGGGAGGCTGGTGCTGTGTGGCAGGTCGTGGCGTCTACCCACGTTAAAATGGACACGGCTATAAATGCCAAAAACAACCAACCTGCTTTGGCTTACGCCGCCTAAGGCGCTGTAGGCTAAGGTGCTGGGTCATAGTAACCCAGCCGTCCACATCTTTCGGCTCTATGCGGAGGGTGTCTGGGCGTCACCAATCATAGAGTGCGGCATCCGTCACGCCGATACGCGGAGCCAAAGAACTATCGGCTGGCACTGCCCGAACCGCGTCTGATGGGGCTAGGTGGTGCGAGAACAAACATCGGACTAAACCTGTAGAGGCATAGTATCGAATCTTTTGGACGCCGGTGCGAATCCGACCACCTCCACTGGCAAAACCTCGCTTAACGCGGGGTTTTTGCTTTTATTTGAGGAACTCGGCGATCCGCTCGCCCATACGCTCGGCGCTGGCGGGCGTCAGGTGCAGCCCGTCGAAGCTGAAGGTATAGCCGCCGTCGCGCTGCGCCTGCTCGAAGCCGTTCCAGCCTTCGCTCTCGCGCTTGCCGATGGTCAGGATGAAACCGATGTCGAGCGGCGGGCGCTCAGGGACAACCGGCGGGTTGAATTCCGCCATCAGGTCGAGCACGGGGATGTTCATCGTCCGCGCGATCTCGCTCACGCGGTCGTTGTAGTCGCGCAGGGTCGCCGTGACGGTGGGATTGTACTCGGACGGTTCTAAGCCCACCCATGTGACGACGTGCGCGAGTTGTAGCTGCGTCAGCAGGTCACGGTAGCCCGCCTCGAATTCTTCCGGCGACACAAACCCGGACTCGATGTCCTGCGCCTGCCGGTAATACGAGCGAGTCTTCGGCTGGCTGTACGAGATCGCGTCGTTCCCGCCGACCATAACGAACACGCCGTCCGGCTGGCGATTCAACACGTCGGTTTCAAGGCGGCGCAGCAGGTTGATCACCGTATTGCCGCCATAGCCCGCGTTGATGATCTCGTGTTCGGGCAGCAGACGCCGCACCACCTCGACGAAATTGCCGCCGTAGCCGCCCCACGTCAGGCTGTCCCCAAGAAAGACGATCTTCATGTGCCCTCCGTGAATAGGGCGCGTACCATCTCAACCGTTTCCACGACGTTGGGCATGGGGTCTTGCCACAGTAAGGTAATGCTCAAGCGCAGTTGCGGCAGCACAAGGCTCGTGTAAATCCCGCTTTCGTCTATTCCTCGCTGTGCATACATGCCGTTATCAGATAACACGTAGAAGAGGCTTTCTTTGCGATATGGATCGATGATCCAGTATTCTGTGACGCCTGCACGTTCATACTCGGTAAACGTAGAACCGCGATCTCGTTCCACACTTTCGGGCGAGATGATTTCGACCACCAAGTCTGCTGCGCCCTCGATATAAGTCGGCTTTGCCTTCTCGACATTCTCTGGCAGTAAGACCATCAAGTCGGGTTCACGCCCCCGTGTTTCGGCGGATGACTTCATAACCATTGGCGCTTGAAAGACTTTGCCCCCGCCCAGAAAGTGGAGATAGGCTTGAAATACGTCTTCGAGAAAACGAGAAAGCTCATCGTGGATCATCTGAATTGATGACATCTTGATGACTGCTCCATCAACGAATTCGGCGAAGTCGTGCGCGTATTTCTCCATGTACTCGGCGAACGTCACGCCGGTGGCGATGATCGGGTCACGGGGACGATCAGTTGGGGTCGCTGGCGCAGTCGTCTGCGCCGCCTGCATTTCAGCTTCGACCTGCATGAGGACTCCCTCTTTCACTTGATGGACGGGATAGGGCGGCTGAACGAAATTCGCCGCCCCTTGCACCTGTATTATACGGGGAATTTAATCGCCGACCGGCTCAGCGGAAGTTTCGCTCTGCCAGAATTCGGGGTCGTAGGCGGGGAGTTCGCAGCGCAGCTTGCCATCGTGCCGATAATCAAGCGCATAATCCGCCTGCATCAACTGGTGGATTTCGCTCGTGCCTTCGTAGATCACCGCGCCCTTGCTGTTACGCAGGTAGCGTTCGACCGGGTACTCATCGCTGAAGCCATACGCGCCGTGAATCTGCACGGCTTCGAGCGCTGCCTGCACG
>JACSRG010000715.1 GCA_014879865.1 Anaerolinea sp. | reverse complement strand
TCGACGCGCGACTGCCACTCGGCGATGCTGAACAACTGCAAGCGCCCCTTGATGCGCGCCATCGTCAGCACGAACGGCAGGCGGTCATACAGCGCGTGGACGGGCGCTTCGCCGCCGCCCAAAACGGATCGGCGCGCCAACATGCCGAGCGCGCTTTGCAGTCGCTTCGCATCGGGGACGCCGCGCACACTCCACACCTGCCGCGGCGACTCCGCGACCATCAGCAGCGGTGCAATCGACAGCGGCTCATCGGCGCGCACCTCGTCGAGCAGCAGCACGGACGGCTGATGGTCAAGCGCTGCCTCGATCTGATGCCCGAACGAAATCCCCGCCTGATCGCTCGTCTCCCACTTGACCATGAAGCGCTCGAAATACGCGGGCAGCGCCATTTCGCCGGAACGTTCGACGGCGATCATGCGCTCCGTCTGCGGCAGAATCGCCGCCAGCGCGCCGAGCAGGGTCGTCTTGCCGGATTCCGGTTCGCCGACGACGGTGAAACCGTACTTCGACGCCGCGATGCGCCGGATTAAGTCGGCGGCTTCGTCGGTCATGAAGCCGGTTTCGACCAGCGAGTCGAGCGTCGGCGCGGTTTTGGGATGTACGCGAATGTCCACACTGATCACCGGGACGTAAGGCGGCACGATTACGTTGATCGCCGCGCGCCGATCCCCGACTTGCAAGCCCGTCTCGATCAGCGGGATGTCCTCGCGCAGTTCCGCGCCCGCGTCCATGATCAGGCGGTTGATCACGCGGCGCAGGTGTTCGGTATCCTCGAACTGCGGTTTGAGGTCAACCAGATCGCCGTGACCGTAGCGCACCGACGTGCGATCCGCCCCGTAGATCGAGATGGTGGTCACGCGCTCGTCCAGAAACAGCGCGTCCAGCGCGCCATAGCCGAACAAGTCGCTGTAAATGCCGCTGACAAGGTTCGCCCGCTCGTCGTTGCTGATAAGGATCGACTCGACGGCGATCACGTAGTTGGTCACTTCCAGCACCAAGCGGATGCGCTTGGCGGGCGTATCGGCGGCGCGCAGCGCCGGAGAGTCGTCGCCATACTCTTCGAGGAAGCGGTCGGCGATGCGTTCCTTGAGTGCCGCCAGCGAGAGCAGTCGTCCGCCCTGTCGTGATGTGACGAACTGCGGTTCGCGTCCCTCGTCGGCATTGGGACGCAGTGGGCGATCAGTCATTTGCTATAACTCCCCTAAGTTCACGGGCTGCAAATCGGGGTTGGCGTTCGCCTGCCGCCCGACCTTCGCCGCGTCGTACCATGCGCCATCGATCTGGACGCGCACGACATCCATTGTGAAATCGGTATTCGTCTCGTGATCGTTGCGCAGCAGCGTCGAGCCGACGCCGTATATATCCACCGGGACGCCGTCGCGCTCAAACTGACGGATGCGCTCGACGTTGAAGCCGCCTGTCACGACGATCTTGATCTGCGCGCAGTAGGCTTGCGCCGCTTCGCGCAGGTGATCCGGCACATCCCATGCTTCCCACGCTGCATCTAATGCAGACCGCACCACGCGCACCAGCTTGGCATTGACGCCATACGGATCGCCTGCGCCGAGCGAGACATCGCGCACGCTCAAACTCGTGTCCAAGCGGACGCCGTGCAGCGTCCAGCGGCGCTGACCGTCTTCGTCGCCCGTTTCGAGCGCTGCCCGGTATTCACGCCAGTACGCCGCCGCCGTCGCCAGCGAGTCGCCGACTGTGTCATTGTTGAAGTCCGCCAGCACGTAGCGCGGCACATCGACGGGCATGTAGCGCGCGAAGGCGACCATTGCCTCGGCGGTATCGCCAAAGTAGGCGGCGATCAGCGCGTGCGGGATCGTACCACCGCCCTTGCCACCCCACCACGCCGCCTGCCGATCTGTGCTGACGGCAGCGCGGGTCTGGTAGCCCGTCTCGTGATTGTAACGTTGTACCGCTAACCAGTACGCATAGCCATCGACCGCCTGTACTTCGGGCAGATCGAAGCGCGCCGGGAAGAACAGCACCGGTTTGCCGTTGGAGACGCGCAGCACGTCGAGGACATTGGTCGCCAGCCGGCTGGCACGCGACAGCACGCCGAGGATCGTCGTTTCGAGCAAAGCGAACTCGCGGTAGCAGCCGCGAATCTTCATAACAGGCAGTACATGATCGGGATGACCATCGTACTCCACGATCACGCCATCTTCGACCGCTTCGACTTCGAGCGATTCCCATGACTCGCGGAACATGCCGTTTTCCCATGTGCCCGTCGCGTAGCGGATCATCGCCAGCGCCGCGTCAATCCCGGCGATCAGCGCATAGGGCGCGCGCCGCGTGAAGACCTGCGCCTCGACCACCAGATCGCCGACGGCGACGCCGGACAGATCGACCGGCAGGGCGCGCGGACGCGATCCGCTGTAGCGATAACCGTGCTCATGGGCGGCGGTCAGCACGCGGACGACATTCTCGAAATACTTGTCGGTGTAAACGCCGCGCCGCAGCCCGTCGATATCCAAACGGAGAGTCTGCTGCGTGAGGCGCTGCTGATCGAAAACGGTCATACCTTTGTTCCGCCGAATTTGTGCTATACTTCGGCGCTGTTCAAGTTTAAGGATTAGGACAGCGCAGTTTATGAACATCATTGTAACCGGATCAATCGCCTACGACTACCTCATGCGATTCCCCGGTAAGTTCACCGATCACCTCATTCGTGAACATCTGCATCAAGTGAGCTTAAGCTTTCTGGTAGACGACATGACCAAGCACTGGGGTGGGGTGGCGGCAAACATCTCCTTCACGATGGGCTTGCTTGGGATGCACCCGAAGCTCATGGGGACGGTGGGGCGCGATTTTGGCGATTACCGGACGTGGCTGGAAGGCGTTGGTGTGGACTGCTCGACGGTGCGCCAGATCGATCACGTTTTCACCGCCTCGTTCTTCGTCAACACCGACCTCGAAAACAACCAGATCGCCTCGTTCTACAGCGGTGCGATGGCATTTGCGAAGAACTTCAAACTGGCGGATGTCTACGCGGGCGTGCCTGACCTCGTGGTGATTTCCCCCAATGACCCGACTGCGATGATGAACCTCGCGGAGGAGTGCCGTACGCGCAATATTCGCTTCATTTATGACCCCAGTCAGCAGGTGCCGCGCCTCAACGGGGAAGAACTGCGTCAAGGGATGCTCGGCGCGCATGGCATGGTCGTCAATGCCTACGAAGCGGAGATGATCGCCACCAAGACGGGCTTGTCGATTGAGCAAATGTGCGCGCAAATCCCGGTGCTGGTCATTACGCAGGGCAAACGCGGCGCACATCTGTACGAGAATGGCGAAAAGACCGAGGTCGGCGTCTTCCCGGTGGACTCGATCATCGACCCGACCGGCGTCGGCGATGGCTTCCGTGCCGGGCTGCTGTGCGGTCTGTCGCATGGTTGGTCGCTCAAGCTGTCGGCGGAAGTCGGTTCACTGTGCGCCGCCTACGTGCTGGAGCAGGTCGGTCCGCAGAGTCACCAGTTCACGCTGCCGGAATTCGTCGCCCGCTTCCGCACCGCGTTCGACGATGCGGGCGTACTGGATAGCTTCCTTAAAGCCGAGTCGGCGTGAGTGCTGCCTATTCGCCTTTGAGAGCAATGTGTTACAATCCCAACGTTTTGGGGCTGTTAGACCCCGTCAATGCTATTTTCAGGAGTAAACATGACTGTTGAACACGACGTAAAAAGCCTCGATATGGCGACGGGCGGTCGCTATCGCATCGAATGGGCGGAGCGCGAAATGCCCGTCCTCCGCGCGATCCGCGAACGTTTCGCCGTTGAGAAGCCGCTGGCAGGGATGCGCGTCTCGGCGTGTCTGCACGTGACGACGGAAACCGCAAACCTGATGCACACATTACAAATGGGCGGCGCGGACATTGTGTTGTGCGCCTCGAATCCGCTTTCGACCCAAGATGATGTGGCTGCGTCGTTGGTTGCCCATTACGAAATCCCCGTGTACGCGATCAAGGGGGAGGACAACAACACCTACTACGATCACATCCGCGCGGCGCTCGACTTCAAGCCGCACATCACGATGGACGATGGCGCGGACTTGGTGAGTACGATCCACAAGTCACGCCGTGAACTGCTCGAAGACATCGTCGGCGGCACGGAAGAAACGACGACCGGCGTCATCCGCCTGCGCGCGATGGCGAAGGATGGCGCGCTCAACTTCCCGGTGATCGCCGTGAACGACAGCAATACCAAGCATCTGTTCGACAACCGCTATGGCACGGGGCAGAGCACCATCGACGGCGTCGTACGTGCGACTAACGTACTGCTGGCGGGCAAGAATGTCGTCGTAGCGGGCTATGGTTGGTGCAGTCGCGGCATCGCCAGTCGTGCACAGGGCATGGGTTCGAACGTCATCGTGACCGAAATCGATCCGCTGCGCGCGCTGGAAGCTGTGATGGATGGTTTCCGCGTTATGCCGATGGACGAAGCCGCACCGATTGGCGACATCTTCATCACGGCGACGGGCGATATCAACGTGCTGGATGAGCGGCACTTCAGCAAGATGAAGAGCGGCGCGATCATGGCGAATTCAGGACACTTCAACGTCGAAATCAACATCCCGGCGCTGGCACAGATGAGCAGCCAAGAACCGCGTCTCGTGCGCCCGTTCGTGGAAGAATACATGGTGAATGGACGCAAGCTGTACCTGCTCGGTGAAGGTCGCCTGATCAACTTGGCGTCGGCGGAAGGTCATCCGGCGAGCGTCATGGATATGAGCTTCGCGAATCAAGCGCTGGCGGCGGAATACATGGTGAAGAATCACAGCGTGCTCCAATCGCAGGTCTACGTCGTGCCGGAAGACATCGACCGTGAAATCGCGCGCTTGAAGTTGGCGTCGATGGGCATCAACATCGACATGCTCACCGCGCAGCAGGCAGCGTATTTGAGCCAGTGGGAAGAAGGCACGTAACCACTCGTTTACTTATCGCCTAAAGGGAGTCTGCGATATGCAAAATCTGAAACGCTTCACCCTTATCGCGTTCGTGCTGATCTTGGCACTGACGCTTACACCGACGTTGGGTCAGGCGGACAGCGCGCGCGCGCGCTTTGTCCATGCTGTCCCCGGCGCGTCCGCCATCGACATTTACATCGATGGGCAGCTTGCGGTGAGCAGCCTAGAATTTGGCAGCGCGACGGATTACATCGCGCTTTCTGCGGGCGAACACGCGCTGACCGTTACCACGATGGGCGAATCGACGGCGCTCTGGGAACAGCCCCTCACATTGGCAAACGAATCCGCCGTGACGCTGGTTGCCTCGTCGATCAGTCCGCTGCAATTCAACGAATTCGTTGATGATCTCAATCCTCTGCCGCTGGGTAAATTCCGCTTCACCGCTGTTCACGCGGTTGCAGATGCTCCCGCCGTCGATGTCATCCTTGAGGACGGACGCCCGGTCGTTCCCGGTCTGCAATATAACGAGGCGTTTGGCACGTTCGACCTGACCTCGGCGAACTTCCGGCTTGCGGTCGTCCCCGAAGGCGCGGCGCTTGCCGACGCGCTCATCCCTGTCGCAGATTATCCGCTCGCCAGCAGTACGTCCTACATGGCGCTGGTCTACGGCACGGCAGCCGATCCGCAGATCATGCTGCTGTCCGCCCCCGTGCAAGCAGAAATCGTGGGCGGCAGTGGACGCTTCATCCATGCTGTGCCGGATGCGCCTGCTGTCGATATCTACTTGAACGAAACTCTGATCGCCCCCGCGCTGGCGTTCGGCAACATCACCGAATATATGGCGCTGCCGAGCGGCGATTATTCCGTCGCTGTGCGTCTGCCCGGAGAAACCAGCGATCTGGCGACCGGGACGCTCTCGGTGACGAATGGCAGCTACGTGACTGCCGCAATCCTCGGCTCGACGGAAGCGCCGCTGCTCGAAACCGCCATTGATCCGGTGAGTGCGAGCAATCCTGCCCAAGCGGTAGTTGAAGTGATCAACGCGCAAACCGAAGTCGCGTCGGTGTCGGCGTCGCTGCAAATGACGGGCGCGGGTATTCTGACCGATGTCGCGTCGGGCGCGCTGGCAGCAACGGTAGTCAATGCCGCCGAAGGCGATATCATCCTCGGCGTGACGACGGGGTCAGCGGCTGGCGTCATCCCGCTCGGCTTGGAAGGCGTGTACGGTGGCACAGTCTACACGGTGATCGTAACGGATGGTGGCGAACTAGCCGCTGTCGATGCCGCGAGTGTGGCGCGCAGCTTGGCGAGCGCTCCAGTTGCTTCGGAAGTGGTCGCTGCGCCGACCGAAGATGCAGGCGTATCGAGCGAAGTAGTCGCGCCGACTGAAGCAGTCGCGCCGACGGAAGTGGTCGCTGCGCCGACGGAAGCCCCTGCGGTTGTCCAACCGACCGCTGCTCCTGTGCTCCCGACTGAAACCCCGGTCGCGCCGCCTGTTGTGACGGAAAGCGCCCCGGTTTCGACGGCGACGCCCGCGCCATTCGGTGGTCCGACCGCGCGCATCCTGCTTGATCCGGGTGCGAATCTGCATCTGCGCCAATACCCGCGTGCCGACGCGCTTTCGCTCGGTCTCGCGCCGTCCGGCACGGTGCTGCAAGTGATCGGGCGCGAAGGCGCGCCGGGTCCGGTGGCGGGTCTTGTCCCGACGCCGACCACGACCCCATATGTCGATCCCGCAACACTGCTGGAAGACGAAGATGCGGATCTCGAACCGGCGCAGACGTGGCTGTATGTCACGTACTTCACGCCGGATGGCGGCGCGATTAACGCGTGGGTCAACGCGCAGTTCCTCGCCGTGAATAATCCGCGCGGTGAAGAGCAGCGTCTCGCCGACCTGCCGACCGTGCCGAGCAACCGCTACGGCGAAGCCGTCAACACCGCAATTCAACCGCCGAGCGCGCGTGAAAACCCGCTGACGGTGACGATTGTCGGCGTTGATCCATCGGCAAATGTCCACATTCGCCGCACCGCATCGAGCGATGGCGAATCGCTGGCGCGCGTGCCCAATGGCACGGTGCTGGATTTCATCGGCTTGAATGAAGAGCGCGATTGGGCATACGTCCGCTACCGCACGACCGACGGCGGCAGCATTCGCGGGTGGGTTAGTACGCAGTTTGTCAGCTACCAGCGCAACAGTCAGCCAGTCACGCTGGACGAACTGGAGACCCGGAACGAACTCGAAACCATCGACGATGCCGAACGCGGCGCGGTCGAGGTGATGCCGGTCGGCGTCACGCCGACGGCGACGCCGCTGCGCGATACGATTGTCGGCGAAGTCGTGAATTTGGACGCAGGCGCGAACTTGCAGTTCCGCCGCAACCCGCGCGCATCCGCCGAGTCGCTGGGGTTGGTGCCCAACGGCACGATCCTGATCATCGAAGGTCAGGCGACGGATAGCGAAGGGCGTATCTGGTTGCTGACCAATTATCAGGGGCAGGATGGTTGGGTGTGGAGCCAGTACATCCGCTTGACGTTCAACGGTCGTCCGTATGACCTCGAAGACGTGCCGCTCGCGGGTACGCCAGCGCCTGCCGGAACGGTAACGCCGGGCGCATCCAGTGGCGGCAACGCGGGTGGACTCACCACGCCGTCGCTGCTCGATCCGTCGGGCGGTGCGACCCCGGTGCTTCCCGGCAGCGGGCTGTAAGCAGCACGAAGGCAGTGACAAGCGGGCGGGAGGCGTAAGGCGTCCCGCCCGCCTTGTTAATTGCCCGGACGCGATCTTCCCAAGATAGAGAGACAACCAACTATGGCTAAACGCGCCTTAATCACCGGAATCACCGGGCAAGATGGTTCTTACTTGGCGGAACTTCTACTTGCTCGGGGCTACGAAGTGCATGGCATCATCCGGCGCAGCAGCACGACGAACTTTGAACGTATTTACCACATTCAAGATCAGATCAATTTGATTCAGGCGGATTTGTCCGACCTGACCAGCCTGATCTATGCGCTGCGTGAGGCACAACCCGACGAGGTCTACAACCTTGCCGCGCAGAGCTTCGTGCCGACTTCGTGGGTGCAGCCGGTGCTGACCGGGGACATCACCGCGCTTGGCGTCACGCGGATGCTGGACGCAATTCGCGCCGTGAATCCCGAAATTCGCTTTTACCAAGCCTCAAGCAGTGAGATGTTCGGCAAGGTGCAGGAAGTCCCGCAGCGCGAGACGACGCCGTTCTACCCGCGCAGCCCGTATGGGGTGGCGAAGGTCTACGGACACTGGATCACGGTCAACTACCGTGAAAGCTACAACTTACACGCGACGTCAGGCATCCTGTTCAATCATGAGAGCCCGCGACGCGGTCGCGAGTTCGTCACACGCAAGGTGACGTACCAAGCCGCGAAGATCAAGCTCGGCTTGGCGACTGAACTGCGCGTCGGCAACCTTGATGCGCAGCGAGATTGGGGCTTCGCGGGCGATTACGTCGAAGCGATGTGGCTGATGCTTCAGCAGCCCACGCCTGACGACTACGTGATCGCTTCCGGGCAGACGCACACCGTCCAGCGGTTAATCGAGATCGCCTTCCAAACAGTTGGCTTGAACTGGCGCGATTACACGATCCAAGACCCGAAGTTCATGCGTCCGGCGGAGGTTGATCTGCTGATCGGCGATCCGACGAAGGCGGGGCAAAGACTCGGTTGGGAGCCGCGTGTGTCGTTCGAGCAGTTGGTCGAGATGATGGTCAAAGCCGACTATGACAGGCTGAAAGCCGAGCACAATCTGTAATGCTGGTCGATACTCACTGTCATCTCAACTTCGATGGCTTTGACGCGGATCGCGCTGCCGTTGTGGAACGCGCCGCACAGACGGGGGTGATGCGCATTATCATCCCCGCTGTCGATCTGGTCACCGGGCAGGAGGGGATCGCGCTGGCGGAAGCCTACACGGGTGTATTCGCCGCCGCCGGGATTCACCCGAACAGCACCGCTGCTTTCGTCGAGACGGAACTGGATCAGATCGCCGTGCAAGCCGCACACCCGAAAGTGGTCGCCATCGGGGAAATCGGGCTGGATTATCACTGGGATGACAGTCCGAAGCCAATGCAGCTCCGGGCATTCGAGGCGCAGTTGGCGCTGGCGGCGCGGCTCGAACTGCCGGTGATCATTCACAACCGGGAAGCCAGCGACGATGTGATCCGCATTCTGGAAACATGGGCGGCGACGCTGCCGCCGTCGCTCAAGGAGCGCCCCGGGGTATTGCATTCGTTTTCCGCTTCACAGGCAATTGCCGAACGAGCGCTGGCGATCAACTTCTACTTGGGCTTTACGGGACCTGTCACCTACAAAAACGCCGACGAACTGCGCCGGGTTGCGCTGCAAACGCCGGTAGATCGGATACTGGTCGAGACGGATGCGCCTTACCTCACGCCGACGCCGCACCGGGGAAAACGCAACGAACCCGCCTACATCCCGCTGATCGCGGAGCGGATCGCCGCGCTGAAGACAATTTCGCTGGACGAATTCGCGGCAGCAACTACCGCCAACGCCGAGCGCTTGTTTCGACTTCCGAAAATGGCTGAAGGGGCATGATCCCTCATGCCCCTGCCAGCTACATTCTGATAAGTCGCTTGCCGTTTGGTTACAGCGCGGGCGTCATGCTGAGGACGTTGTTCAGTTCCTCGGTGAATTGGGCGAGCATTTCCGCCGCCTGTTCTTCCGTCACGCGACCGTTAGCAACCTGCACGTTGATCCGCGCTTCGGCGCGTTCAATCGCTTCGGCGGTGAAATCCGCCACCGTGACACCGTTGTCTTCGAGGATAGTCGCCAGTGATGCACCGTCGCGCATCTGCTGAGCAATTTCACGCGCATTCAGGTTGGTCAGTTCGGCTGCCAACCGGACGATGCTGATGTCCACCATCCGCATGACCGCATTCTCGCGAAGCTGACCCGTCAGCGCATTCGTGTAGACGGTTTCGAGTTCCGCGATCAGCGTATCCGCCTGCTCCTGCGTCAGATTACCGTTCGCCACCGCTTCGTTGATCGCTGCCGTCGCATCGGCGACTGCATCCGCGACCACCGCCTCGACCGTGCCGCCGTTCGCCGTGATCAGTTCTTCCAGCGTCGAACCGTCGCGCACCGCCTGCGCCAGTTCAATTGCGTTCAGCCCGGTCGCATCCATCACCGACTGCATCAGGAAGTATTCACGTTCTCCGGCGGGTCCGCCGCGCCGACCGCCCATGCGATCCTGCATCATGCCGTCACCGCCACGCCGCTCACCCATGCCCGGACGACCGCCACCACCAAAACCGAAACCGCCGCCCTGTTGCTGACCCTGACCCGGCTCTGTGGGCGGCGTCGTATCCTGCGCGCTCACACCGATTGCTCCACCGACCAACGAACCAATCACCAGTACCGTTACACCCAGCTTCTTGACGTTCATCGCATCATCTCCTCTATTGAACGTTTACAAGCATAGAATGCGCCTCAGATGTAATTAGGTTGGGGAGGAATTGAAAAACTTTGGTAAAATCTCCATTCATGATAAGCATCATCATTGTTAGTTGGAACGTGGCAGAGTTGCTGGCAGCCTGCATCGAGTCGATTCTTGCAGGGCAGGGCGATCTGTCGCTCGAAATCATCGTCGTCGATTCGGCAAGCAGCGATCACACGGTCGCCATGCTGCGGGATCGCTTTCCACAGGTCAAGCTCCTTGCGCAGACGGAAAACGTCGGCTTTACACGCGGCAACAATATCGGCTTAGCGGCGGCGCGCGGTGACTATCTGTTTTTGCTCAACCCGGATACCGAGATCGTCGGTTCTGCGCTCGCTGTTCTGCGTGACTACATGGACGCGCATCCAGATGTTGGAATGGTCGGGACGCACACGCTCAACAGCGACCGCGTTACGACGCAATCAACCCGGCGGCGCTTCCCTACGCCGCTGATCGGCTTCTTTGAGAGCACATGGCTGCAACCCTACGCGCCGAAGCGTCTGCTCGATTACTACTATGTGGTCGATGGCGCATCCGATACGGCGATCCGCGATGTCGATTGGGTGCAGGGGTCGGCGCTGCTGGCACGCCGGAAAGTCTACGAGCAGATCGGCGGGCTGGACGAAGGTTTCGTCATGTATTCCGAGGAATTGGACTGGTGCAAGCGCGCGAAAGACGCGGGCTGGCGCATCGTCTACCTCGGCACAGCGTCGATTGTGCATCATGGCGGCAAAAGCACGGAACAGGTCGTCGCGCGGTCGCACATCTACTTCCAGCAGAGCAAACTGCGCTACTTCCGCAAGCATCATGGCGCGGGGATCGCGCACATGCTGCGCGCTTTCCTACTGCTGAACTACGGCGCGCAGTTGGGCATCGAAGCGGCGAAGTATGCGCTCGGTCACAAACGCGATCTGCGGCGCGAACGAATCGCGGCGTATGCGCAGGTCTTGCGCTCCGGCTTAAAGGTGACGTGATGTGTAACCAGACCCCGCCCCTCCCCGAATGCCAAGCTTCGCTTGGACGGGAGGGGAGACAGACCAGCGCTTTAGCACGCCAAATTGGACTCTGGCTATGAGAATCGGGTTTATTGCCGGGGAATACCCGCCGCGTCAGGGCGGTGTTGGCGCATATACGCGGATTCTCGCGGGCGAAATTGCCAAACTGGGGCATGAAGTCCACATTGTGAGCCGCGAAGGGACGGTCAGCGATGATCCGGCGCTCAAGCTGTCACCGATCATCAAGCGATGGGATGTGAGCAGCCTCGGCGCGATTCGCTCGTGGGCACGCGGACTCGACGTAATCAATGTGCAGTATCAAACTGCCGCGTTCGACATGTCGCCGCTGATTCACTTTCTGCCGCAGATCATCACCCCGGTGGTGACGACGTTCCACGATTTGCGCCACCCGTATTTGTTCCCGAAAGCCGGACGCTTGCGCGACTGGATCGTCATGCATCTGGCGCGCACGTCTGCCGGAGCGATCACGACGAATCACGAAGACGCGGCGCGTCTGGCGCATCTGCCGCACACGATGTTGATCCCGATTGGCAGCAACATCCTCAAGCCGCTCGGCGCGGAGTTCGATCCGTCGGCGTGGCGGAAACAAGCAGGCGCGCAGCCGGGTGATTTTCTGCTGGCGTATTTCGGCTTGATCAACCGGAGCAAAGGCTTAGAACCACTGCTCGAAAGCGTCGCGGCGCTGCGGGCGGACGGCATTCCGGCGCGGCTGATCATGATCGGCAACGCGGGAACGAGTGACCCGACCAACATTGCCTACATGGACGAGATCGACGCGCTCATCAGCCGCTTGGGGATCGAATCCTACTTGTACCGGTTGGGCTATATCGAAGATGACACGATTATCGGCTCGTATTTGAGCGCGGCGGACGCGGTGGTTTTGCCCTTCGCTGACGGCGCATCGTATCGACGGGGGAGTCTGATGGCGGCGCTGCGCTACGGCTGTGCAACGGTCACGACCATGCCCGCCGTGTCGATTCCGACGTTCAGGGATGGGGAGAATCTGCTGCTCGTACCACCGAATGACGCGCCCGCGCTCACGGCGGCGCTGCGCCGCCTGTACGAGTCGCCGCCGCTGCGTGAGCGGCTCAAGGTTGGCGCGGCGGCGCTCTCGCATGAATTCGATTGGTCGCAGATTGCGGCGCAAACGGTGGCGTTTTATGGGGCGGTAGGCGGCGGCGCGAGTCCATCGCGCACGGCGTCGAGGTAGCTTTGCAGCATGACGCGCGCCGCCAGATCATCGACGTGATCGCGCACTTTGCGCCCCTTGCGGCGGGCAATTTCGGCGGCATCGACCGTCGTCATGTGCTCGTCCCACAGGATGATCGGCAGCATCGTCGTCTCGGCGAACGCGTTGACCCAATTGCGCACTTTATCCGCCTGCGTGAACTTGTCTTCCGGCGCGTCGAGATCGCCGGGGATGCCGATCACAAACGCGATCACGGCGTGTTCGGCGGCAAGGCGGTTGATCTTCTCGAAATCTTCGCGCTTGGACTTGCGCGTGATGATCGTCAGTTCGCGGGCGAGGAAGCCCGTCGGGTCGCTGACCGCCACGCCGATTCGCGCCAGCCCGTGATCTAGTCCCAACAGCCGCCCGCTGATCGTCATGAGTGGAATTGAATCCGCACGGGCAGGAAGGGCAGTCGGAACATCCATTCCGGCGTAATCGTGATCTGCGGGGATGTGCCTTCCGCCAAGGTGACCGAATTCTGAATGACCGCGACGGCTTCTTCCGGCGTCAACCCCGCGACGCGCTGACCGAGCAACGCCGGGTCGATGCGTTCAACTGCCAAGCCGCTGCACGTCATCGTGAAGACGATGCGCCCGTTGATTTCGAAGCTCGTCACCGCTCCGCGCTCGTAGAGCAGCGACTCGGGTCGCAGCGAACGCCCGCGCGGAATCTGTCCCGCCAGCCGCGCAAACGCGACCTGCTGCGCGGTTTGCTCGTCAATCGCCGTCGCGCTGACGATCACGCGCATGGTCAGCGTGAGGGTATTCGCCACATCGCCAACCTCGTGATCGAACGTCATCCAGTCGGTGCGCTCTTCGCTGATGCGTACGGTTTCGGGGATCAAGAACTGCGACGAGTCGATGCGCGAGAGCATTTCCGTAAAGGCGCGATCTTGAAGCTGCTGGCGCAGAATGGCGATCAACCGTTCGCGGTCTTCGGTGCTGACTGCCTGCACCGCGCGGTCTTCGCCGCCGACCACCGGCGCAAGGTTGCGCACTTCGAGGCGATCCGCCAGATCGGGATTGTCTACAATGGTTGTGATCAGGTTGGCATCCACGTTGCCGCTTGACCCGGCAGTTTCCGCCTCGACCGGGACTTCGATCTGCAAGCCGATGCCCCCCGGCACGGTCGATTCTGCCGTCGTGCGAAAGCGCACGGTTGTGCCTGAGGCGGTCGCGACGACCAGTCCAAGCGGGATGGTGATCCGCTGATTGGTACGGTTGATGAAAATCACCGCGCCGCGCGCCGTCGTGTCGGTCAAGTCCTGCACACCCGTCGTCGGGATTGTGCCGCGCTCCTCGATCTGTGCGACCAAACTGATCGCCGGGATGAT
The DNA here is from genome assembly GCA_014879865.1 of Anaerolinea sp. Classification (GTDB taxonomy): domain Bacteria; phylum Chloroflexota; class Anaerolineae; order Aggregatilineales; family Phototrophicaceae; genus Flexifilum. The sequence continues at coordinate 3,043 of JACSRG010000715.1, read as the reverse complement.
GCCGTTTTCGACATCGGGGAAGCCGCCCGCGCGTTCCGGGTCGGCGGTGATGGTCGCTTCGACCTGCAAGCGATCCTGCGCGGGTGTCAGCGTGATCGTGGCGCTCGGCAGCACGAGAATCCCGACTGCCAGCAGCACCCCGATCAGCACGAGCAGCACCACCCCACGCACGATGATCCGCCGGAAGCGGCTGCCGGGGCGATCATCCTCGTTCGTCACGCGGCTGGCATACGGTTTGAGATCGTCGGCGTCCGGCTCATCTTTGGGACGCTGCAAGCGCGTCGTGAAGACCTTCGAGCGCCCACGCTTCCACTTGATTTTCTCGCTCTGCCCGACGGTCTCAAACACGCTGATATTGAGTTCCGCCGCGTTGCGCGCCACTTCCGCATCATGCGTGATGAGCGCGAGGCGGATGGCTAACCGCATCGCCTCACGCTGCACCAAGACCAGATCCAGCTTGCGCGTCAGTGCTGTGCCCTGTTCGGGCCAAATGACCAGCACGCGCTTGCCCCGCAGAAACGTGAGGCGATCACGCACGCTGGCGACATCTTCGCCCGCCTCAAGCTGGAGAAATTCCGGCTTCATAAGCCTGACTTACCCGGTGACCGCAGCGATCAACTGCCGCGCGGTATCGAGCGCTTCCGGCAGTCTGCTGGCATCCTTGCCGCCTGCCTGCGCCATTGTCGGACGCCCACCGCCACCGCCGCCCACCACCGCCGCGATCCCCTTGATCAAGTTGCCCGCGTGATACCCCTTCTTGCTCAGGTCATCGGTCACGGCGACTACCAACTGCGGTTTGCCTTCGACCACGCTGCCGATCACCATGACGCCGCTCTTGACCGCATTGCGGAACCAATCGGACATCTCGCGGAGCGTATCCGGCGGCACATCGTCCAAGCGGGCGATCAATGCCTGCGCGCCGTTGATCGGTTCGAGCTTGCCGACGAGCGTATCAAAGCTCTTCTTGGCGAGATCGCGCTGGAGCGCCGCCGCCTGCTTCTTCGCCGCCGTCAGTTCGGCTTGCAGCGCGTTGATGCGGTCGCCGACTGCTTCGGGCGATGTGCTCAACTGCGCCGCCAACTGTCCGAGTGTGTTCATATTGCGCTGTATGTAATCGACCGCGCCATGCCCCGTCAGCGCTTCGACGCGGCGAATACCCGCGCTCACGCTGCCTTCGGTCGTGATGATGAACGAGCCGATTTCCGCCGTCTCGCGGACGTGGCAGCCACCGCACAGTTCATAGCTGTAGCGGTCGCCGTCCTTCTTCACGGTGATCGTGCGGACGCGCTCGCCGTACTTCTCGCCGAACAGCGCCATTGCGCCCTCGCCGCGCGCTTCCGCCAGCGACTTTTCGACGGCAAGCACGGGGTAATTCTTCAGAATGTAGTCGTTGACTTCGGCTTCGATGGCGCGGATTTGCTCCGGCGTGACCTTGCTGTCATGCGCGAAGTCGAAGCGCAGACGATCCGGCGCGACCAGCGAGCCGCGCTGCTGGACATGCGTCCCCAAGTGATGCCGCAGCGCCGCGTGGAGCAGGTGTGTCGCCGTGTGGTTGCGCGTGATGTCGGCACGGCGTTCTGTGTCGATTTCCGCGCGCGCCGCATCGCCGACGCGCGGCGTGCCTTCCACCACTTCGCCGACATGCACGATCAACCCGCCGACCGGACGGCGCATGTCTTCGATTTCGACGCGCCAGCCATTCCCGCTGATCACGCCCGTGTCGCTCACCTGACCGCCCGCCTCGACATAGAAGGGAGTCGTGCCGAGCACGATTTCGACCTTGTCGCCAACCAGCGCATCCGCGACGGACTGACCGTCCACGAACAGCGCCAGCACGCGGTCATCGGTTGGTGTCCCGGCGTACGGTGTGTAGTTGACGCCGTTCGCGCCAAGCGAACCATTCGCTTTCAGGGCGTTGAGCGTGTCGTTATACACGTCCGCGCTGGCGATGACGCCCATCGCCTGACCGCCGCCGCTGCGCAGCGAGTGCTCTTCTTCGGCGACTTTGTAGCCTGCTTCATCGACGCTGAAACCGCGTTCTTCCACGATGTCTTTCGTCACCTGAATCGGCAGACCGAGCGTCGCCTTGAGGTAAAACGCCTTTTCGCCCGAAAGCACGGATTGACCTTCGGCTTGCAGGTGGTTGAGTTCTTCTTCGAGTTCGCCCAAGCCGCGATCCAATGTGCGGCGGAAGCGTTCTTCTTCCTGCGTGATGACCTTTTTGATCGCCGCCGCGCGTTCGATCAGTTCGGGATACTGCCCGCCCATGATCCCGATGACCGCGTCTGCCAGCCCGCCGAGGAACGGCTCGTTGAAGCCGAGCTTTGCCCCGAAGCGTGACGCGCGCCGGATCACCAGACGGCAAACCGAGTCGCGTCCCTTCGCGCCGGGCAGCACACCATCGGCGATCAAGAAGACCGCCGCGCGCAGGTGGTCGGCAATGACGCGGTAGGGGACGATGTTCGCATCACGTTCCGCATCGCTGTCCCCGGTGAGCTTCTGCGTCGCCGCGAAGATCGGCAGGAATAGGTCGGTTTCGTAGTTCGACAGCACGCCGTTGATCACGCTGAGGACGCGCTCCAAGCCCATGCCCGTATCGACGCCGGGTTTGGGCAGCGGCACGTCGAACTGCCCGGTATGATCGGGGTCGTCCTGCGTGCGGTTGAACTGCATGAAGACCAGATTCCACAATTCGAGGAAGCGGTCATCTTCGGCGGTCAGCGACGGGATAATGTCGTCGATGCCGCGCTCCGGGTACTTGTCCCAGTGGAGTTCGCTCGTCGGTCCACACGGACCGGTTTCCGCCATCTGCCAGAAGTTGGTCTTCGCGCCGAGCCGCGCCACGCGCTTGGGGTCTACGCCCATGTCATTGACCCAGATGTTGTATGCCTCATCGTCGTTGTGGTAAACGGTGAAGGCGAGGCGTTCTTTCGGCAAACCGTAGACTTCGGTCAGCAGGGTGTAGGCGTACTTGATCGCATCGCGCTTGAAGTAGTCGCCAAAGCTGAAGTTGCCGAGCATTTCGAAGAAGGTGTGGTGGCGC
>JACSRG010000801.1 GCA_014879865.1 Anaerolinea sp. | reverse complement strand
GGGACGCGGCATGCCGCGTCCCTAAGGTTAGCTGCTTGCCGTTGCTTCGGCTGTTGCTTCGGCTGTCGCTTCGGCTGTCGCTTCCGGTGCAGCCTCGGTGACTTCCGGCGCGGCGGCTTCCGTCGCAGCCGCTTCGGGCGTGACCTCGACGGTCGGCGGCGGGACGGTCGGGAGCGGCGTGGGCGTCGCAGGCGGCAGCGAATCGACCGACAAATTGAGCGGCGAGAGCACTTGGAACGTCTCCATCACCATCGCCAGATTCAAATATACATCCGAGTTGGCGGTGGCTTCGGGCGCGAGCAGACCGGGGAGTTCGGGTGTCGCTTCCGCTTCGACCGTGTCCGGCGTGGTGTCGATGGTATTGAGATCGACATCCGCCGCCGGGAAGGTCAGCTTGGCGACATAGAGCGCGCTGCCCGTGTTGAGCAGCACGGCTGCCCCGCTGAACGGCGTGCCTTCCACGTCGGTGTAGGTGTAGGTGACCGAGAAACCCGCGACGCCGTTGCGCGTCACCGGGGCAGCGCTTAACACGCGCGCGCCGGGGCGTTCGGTTTCCACCCACTGACGGGCGGCAGCTTCATCGGCGACACTCCCGCCGGCGATGGTTTCAGTCCGCAGATTGACGCCGTTTGCCGAGCTGATGCTCGTCGGGCGACCGGGGGCGCTGTCGGTGATCGACCATTCCGCCGGATAGCGGATGATGGCGCTCGTCACCGGATCATAGTAGGCATTCCAGTTGAACGGCGTCGTGCTGAACTGCTTGAACGGCGTGATCCCGTTCGGCACAAGCGCGCCGAGCAGGTAGCGCAGCATGTCCACCGCGTTTTCCGGCACGACGACGCGCACGGTGTAAATCCACGAGCCATCCGTCCACGCGATCTGGCGGGCGACGAACTGCTGACCGCGCAGGTCGGTGCGGAAATCCATGACCAACTGGTCGTTGACGAGTTCGCGGTTGGTTTCCAGCGCGCTGCTGAAGTTCGACCATGTTTGCCGGATGCTTTCGGCAGTGAAGCGCGCGCTCAAGTCTTCGGCGGTGATTGCCGTACCCGCATTTTCGACAAACGCATCGATCACGCTCAACTGGGTGCTGTTGATCATATTGATCTGCGCGATGCCAGAACTGCTGGTTGGCTGGCTGGCGTTCCAGCCCGTCGGCTGCGCGATGGCAAACATCCCGGTCGGGTGCAGATACACCTTATCGAACGTGACGGTGCTGAGATCGGTGATGGGCGGCGGCAGCGTGGGCGCGATGGTCGCGGTTGGCTCCGTCCCCGTCGATGTAATGTTTGTTCCGCGCGTAATCAACGGGATAATCGCACCCGCCACGAGTACGACAAACATGAATACGCCGAGAATGACACTAGCTCGTCTGGCACTATTGTTATTCATTCAAAAAGACTCCGGTGAACAGGGGCAAAACCCGGCGAATCATACCGCAAAAGCAGAGCGATGTTAAGTCTGCATCGAAATAGCGAAATCAGCGGTTAGCGATTAGCATTTAGCCAGAAGCGGTTAGCAGTTGGTCATCCAACCGACGGCATGTCTGCCGTCCCTATGTGGCTAACAGCTAACAGCTAATCGCTGATTGCGAAGAGGCTCAAAAAATGGAAATCATAGAGACGCACGTTCATTCTCAAGACGAAAGTTTTAAGCGCAATACGGCACATAATCAGGGATTGGCGGCGGAACTGCGCGAACGTTTGGCGCTCGTGCGGCAGGGCGGCGGCGAAAAATACCAGCAGCGGCACCGCGAGCAGGGTAAATTGTTCGTGCGTGACCGCATCGACCGGCTGATCGACCCCGGTTCGCCGTTTCTGGAGATCGCACCGCTCGCCGCGTGGGAGATGTACGGCGGCGAAGCTCCGGCGGCAGGCATGGTCACGGGGATCGGGCGGGTGAGCGGCGTCGAGTGCCTGATCGTCGCCAATGATGCGACGGTCAAGGGCGGGACGTACTACCCGCTGACGGTCAAGAAGCATTTGCGCGCGCAGCAGATCGCGCTGGAAAACAACTTGCCGTGCGTCTACCTCGTAGACAGCGGCGGCGCGTTCCTGCCCATGCAAGATGAAGTCTTCCCCGACGCCGACGACTTCGGGCGTATCTTCTACAACCAAGCGCAGATGAGCGCGGCGGGCATCCCGCAGATCAGCGCGGTGATGGGAAGCTGCACGGCGGGCGGCGCGTATGTCCCGGCGATGTCCGACGAGACGGTGATCGTCAAAGGCACAGGGACGATCTTCTTGGGTGGTCCGCCGCTGGTCAAGGCGGCGACGGGCGAAGACGTGACGGCGGAAGAGTTAGGCGGCGCGTATGTCCATACGCATGTCTCCGGCGTGGCGGATCATTATGCCGAGGACGACGATCACGCGCTGGAAATCGTGCGCGGCATCGCGGCGACGCTCAACCGGACGAAGATCTTCAGCGCCGACGTGAGCGCGCCGGAAGAACCGCTCTACGATCCGCGTGAGATTTACGGCATCCTCCCGACGACCTTCCGCGAAACCTACGACGCCCGCGAGATCATCGCCCGCTTGGTCGATGGCAGCCGCTTCCGCGAGTTCAAAGCCAACTACGGCACGACGCTCGTCACCGGCTTCGCGCGCATCGAGGGCTTCCCGGTGGGGATCATCGCCAACAACGGCGTGCTGTTCAGCGAGTCGGCGTTGAAGGGCGCGCATTTCATCGAACTGTGTACGGCGCGGAATATCCCGCTGCTGTTCTTGCAGAACATCACCGGGTTTATGGTCGGCAAAGCCTACGAATCGGGCGGGATCGCCAAAGATGGCGCGAAGATGGTTCACGCGGTCGCCAATGCCGCCGTCCCCAAGCTGACCGTGATCGTCGGCGGGAGCTTCGGCGCGGGCAATTACGGCATGTGCGGGCGGGCGTATCAGCCGCGCTTCCTGTGGATGTGGCCCAACAGCCGGATCAGTGTGATGGGCGGCGAACAGGCGGCGAATGTGCTGCTGACCGTCAAGCGCGATCAACTGGCGCGGGAACGCAAACCGGACATGACGCCGGAGGAACAGGACGCCTTCAAAGCGCCGATTCTGGCGAAATACGATCACGAGGGCAGCCCGTACTATTCGACGGCGCGGTTATGGGATGATGGCATCCTCGACCCGCCCGAAACCCGCCGTGTGTTGGGCTTGGCGTTGAGCGCGTGCATGAATCAGCGCGACCAAAAGACCCAATTCGGCGTATTTAGAATGTGAGGAAAAAAAGACGCAAAGAAAAGCAGGTATGAGGCATACCTCATCCTCTAGGAGTAAGTGCGATGTCAGAAAATTCACTTGTCCCCGCCGATCCCGG
>JACSRG010000349.1 GCA_014879865.1 Anaerolinea sp. | reverse complement strand
GGGCGCGGGTGCCCACCGAGATCACCGACGGGATCACCATGAGCGGGGAAAGCAGCGCCAGCAAATACGCCGCGCGTTCCAGTGGATTCCCGCGCCGCACTAACCGGATCGCCGCGACGATCAAGCCGGCGACGAGCAGCAGCCCTTCGGGCAGCGTAAAGTACGGTCGATGGGGAATGTTGTACCTCAGGTACGGATCGCCGTCGATGAAAAACATCTTGACGTGCAGCCAGATGCTTTCCAGCAGCGTGACCGATTGATCTGCCTGTGTGACTTCCGTCAGCCGTCCGAAGAACACATCCGGGCGCTGCACGGCGTAGAGCGCCATCGGCGCGGCGGTCAGGATCAGCACGCCGAAGAAGATCGCGCCCTGTCGCACACGCAGACGCCAGCGCGCGCGGTCGAAGATCAGCAGCGCGAGTCCGGCGATCCCCAACCAGAGCGGGAACAGGCGCGACGAGTTGTAGGTATAGACCGCACCGCCCGCCAGCAGACCCGCCGCGATCAGCCAGAGCCCATCGCGCGGCTTGACCGTCAAGCCGCGCCACAGAAACGCCAGCGCAAGCGCCTGCATCATCGGGAGCGTCACGGCGCGGAACGCTTGCCGCGCCAGCCAGATTTGCGGAAATGAGAGTGTGATGAGCGCGCCGACGGTCAAGCCGATGAGCCAACCCCTATGCTTACCGCGAAACATCAACCGACCGAGCGCGATGCTCGCCGCGATGGTCAGCAGGTTGCAGAAGGCGCTGACCATGTGCAGCGTGAAAATATCGTCGTGGATGTACTGCAAGAAAGGCGCGTTGAGGTACATGTAGAGGACTTCGCGCCCCTGATACGCCTCGACCATCGGGAAGAAGCGCGCGCCGCCAAAGGCGATATTGCGCGAGACGATCAAGTAGACTGCCTCGTCGTAGTGCGGTCCCGGCGGGTAATCGTGGAGGGCGTATAAGCGTAGAACGGCAGCGGTGAGCAGAATCAGCGTCGCCGCCAAGATGAACCGTGCGCGCATCGTGTCCTAGTTCTAGTCAAAAATCGGGCGTAGGGATGCCCAACGGGGCGTCCGTTGTTTCCGCCGTATTTCTGTCATTGGCTTAGGGTAGCGCAAGGGGGGAGGACACGCAAGCGCGGTTTTGCGAAAGATTTCACCATGCGCCATAATCAGCGTCACTCTTTTTCATGTCATGCGCGATTCGTTTTCGGTTGAGCTGTGAATCGCTGCCATAGATTAGCGGAGGCATCCATTGGACTTGTTTGAATATCAGGGCAAGCTCTATTTTGCCCGTTTCAACATCCCTGTCCCGTCGGGAGAGGTTGCAAACACGGTAGATGAAGCGGTCGGCGCGGCAGACCGGATCGGCTACCCGGTGGTCATCAAGGCGCAGGTACAGGTCGGCGGGCGCGGCAAGGCGGGCGGCATCAAACTTGCCAACAACGCCGACGAAGCGCGCTTCCATGCGAGCAATATCCTCGGCATGGACATCAAGGGACACGTCGTGCGCCGCCTGTGGGTCGAACGCGCATCGGACATCGCCAAAGAATATTATGCCTCGTTCACGCTGGATCGCAGCGCCAAAAAATACTTGGGGATGCTCTCGGCGCGCGGCGGCGTAGACATCGAAGCGGTGGCAGCAGAGAACCCGGAAGACATCGCCGTGATCCGCATTAACCCGGTCGATGGGCTGGATGAAGCGACGGTCAAGCAGTGGGTGACCGCTGCCAAGCTTGACGCGGAAGCGTTCGACGGCGCGGTGAGCATCCTGCTCAAGCTGTATGACTGCTTCGTCAACGGTGATGCCGATCTGGTCGAGATCAACCCGCTGATCCTGTCGCAGGATGGGCGCGTGTATGCGCTGGATGCGAAAGTTTCGCTGGATGACAGCGCTGCCTATAAGCATCCCGAATGGGACGAGTATCGCGGCTTGGAAGTCATCGACGAACGCGAGAAGCTGGCGAAAGAGAAGGGCTTGCAATACATCGGCTTGAGCGGCACTGTCGGCATTATCGCCAATGGCGCAGGCTTGGCGATGAGTACGCTCGACACGGTGACGCAGGTCGGCGGCAGCGCGGCGAACTTCCTCGACATCGGCGGCGGCGCGAATGCTGAAGTCGTGGCGAACGCGCTCACAGTCATCAACACCGACCACAACGTTAAGTCGATTTTCATCAACATCTTCGGCGGCGTGACGCGCGGCGAAGAAGTAGCAAAGGGCATCATCGAGGCGCTGAACCGCGTCGAACTCAAAGCGCCGCTGGTCGTCCGCTTGGATGGCACGAACGCCGATCAGGGGCACAAAATTCTGGCGGAACAGGGCGCGGGGCGGTTGCAAATCGCCAAGACGATGCTCGACGGCGCGCGCAAAGCGGTTGAACTGGCGGGGGGAAACTAGGACATGGCGATTTTTGTTGACGAAAACACGAAGGTTGTCGTCGTCGGTTTGACCGGCAAGCAGGGCAGCTATTACGGGCTGCTCAACCGCTCGTATGGGACGCAGGTCGTCGCCGGGGTCAACCCGCAGAAGGTTGGGACGAATGTCGAAGGCATCCCGATCCGCGCCAGCGTCGCCGAGGCGGTGGAGCAGGATGGCGCAAACGCCGCCTTCATCATCGTTCCGGCGTCGGTCGCCGGGGATGCGATCCTCGAAGCGGCGGCGGGCGGTGTGCCGTTCATCGTGTGCGTGACCGAACACATCACTATGCACCGCCAAGCCGAGGTCTTCAATACACTCAAGCGCGATTACCCGAATACGCGCTTGCTCGGTCCCAACTGCTCCGGTATTTTGAGCGCGGGCAAGTGCAATATCGGCTTCACGCCGACCAATGTCGCCAAGCCGGGCGGTCCCGCCGGGATCGTCAGCCGGTCGGGGACGCTGGCGTACCAGTCGATCTTCGAACTGACGCAGAAGGGCATTGGTCAGACGACGTGCGTCGGCATCGGCGGCGATCCCGTCCCCGGCACGAGCTTCATCGACTGCCTCAGCGCTTTCGAGCGCGATCCCGAAACCAAAGCCGTCATCATGATCGGCGAGATCGGCGGGTCGCAGGAAGAAGAAGCCGCCGAGTTTATCAAGGCGGAGATGAGTAAACCGGTCGTAGCGTATATCGCCGGGGTCACCGCGCCCGCTGGACGCAAGATGGGTCACGCGGGGGCGATCATCTCCGGGTCGAAGGGGACGGCGAAAGCCAAGATGGAAGCGCTGGCGAGCGCGGGCGTGCTGGTCGCGCAGAACCCGACTCAGCTCGGCGATTTGATGGCTGAGGCGCTGGCGCGCATCTAGGGTCTGTCTGCAAACTGCCCTCACCCTAAATCCCTCTCCCTCAGGGAGAGGGACTTCACCCCT
>JACSRG010000399.1 GCA_014879865.1 Anaerolinea sp. | reverse complement strand
TTGATGGACACGCCCGAACTGGAACTCGTCGCTGTCAATGACATCGCGTCATTGGAGAACATGGTGTATTTGCTCAAGTACGATACCGTCTACGGGCGGTATGAGCGCAAGGTCGAAGTCGGGGACGGCGCGATCATCGTCGATGGAAAGGAAATCCGCTATTGCAGTGAGAAAGACCCGGCAAACCTGCCGTGGGACGAACTCGGCGTGCAGTTGGTGTTTGAAAGCACCGGCATTTTCACCAAGCAGGAAGACGCGGGTAAGCACATCACGGCGGGGGCGAAGTGGGTCATCATATCCGGACCGACCAGCAGCGCCGATGTGCCGACCATCGTGCATGGCGTCAACCGCCCCGGTAAGGAGTCATTTGTCCTCTCGTGCGCAAGCTGCACGACCAACAACATCACGCCGATCATGGAGATCATGGGGCGGCATTTCGGCGTCGAAAAGGCGGTGATGACGACGCTCCACGCTTACACGGCGACGCAAATGCTCGTGGACAGCCCCGGCGGAAAGAAGGATATGCGGCGCGGACGTGCGGCGGCGGCGAACTGGGTGCCCAGCAGCACGGGCGCGGCGACGGCGACCGCGAAGGCGCTGCCCGAACTGCAAGGTAAGTTTGACGGGCTGTCGGTGCGCGGTCCCGTCGCCGTCGGGTCGCTGGCGGACATCACCCTCTTGTTGAGCCGGAACACGACCGTCGAGGAGATCAACGCGATTTTCAAGCAGGAAGCGGAATCCGAGCGCTACAAAGGCGTGCTCGGCGTGGAAGAAGACGAACTCGTGTCGTCGGACATCATCCAAGACCCGCGCGCGTCAATCATCCAGCTCGACATGACCCGCGTGGTCGATGGCAATCTCGTCAAGGTCATGAGTTGGTACGATAACGAGTGGGGCTACACGAACCAGATGGTCAAGACCGCGCTCTACCAGCTTGGGCTGCGCGAGTACGCCTACGCCTAAACGATCATGAAACGCGCGCGCAAGCAAACCATCCTCGAACAGATCGCGGAGATACGCGGACGCGGCGAACGTCTGCGCGTCGATGAAATGGCGCGCATCCTCGACGGCTTGAACGTCATGGAGGCGCTCGATACACTGCGCCGCACGCGCTTCTCGCCGAACCTGTCATGGGGAGCGCGCGCGTTTTCCGGTATCACGCCGAGCGCGTGGGTCGGCGTGCTGATCTGGGATCGTCCGGCGGGGTATTTCGGCTACAAAACCCTGCGGATCATCGGCGTGTGGGCGGTGGCAGAGGGCGACCGGACGAACATTATCGTCGGGACGAAACTGCTGCCGTTCACCGCGCCGTTCTACGAAGCCGAAGCCTATCACAAGCTGATCCGCGACGGCTTCGACCTGTACTACAGCGACAACGGCGCACCCCCTGATCCGGCGCGCCGCGTTTTCACTGCGCCCTACGCGCCGGATGAGCGTCTGACGCTGCGGCAGATCATCCCGGCGCAGCTTGCCTCATGTGTGGAGTAACGATGCATTTATTTCGCGATAGCCGGACGGGGTATGCCTCGTCCCTACAGTTGTTTGTTCAGCGCGCGGTGTTTGCCGCGCTGTTCGTCCTGCTGCTGACTTCCGTTGCCAGCGCGCAAACCGACTATACCATTCCGACGGTGGACGAATTTCAACCGATCAGCGCGGAAGGCGGGCTAGACCTTCTCGCATTCCCCGGACTCAGCCAATCCTTCGGCTATGGGCTGTGGTGGTCGCAGGATGGCTCACGTTTCGCGGTCGGTACCGAATTCGGCGCGGTGATGCTGTACGATGTGAGCGATTTTAGCGCGTTGCCGCAGCGCATCAGCGCGATGTATGCCGAAACCGGACGCTTTGCCTTCAACCCGATTGACCCGGATCGGGCGTATCTGGCGAACAAAAACAGCAACGGCGATGCTTACGTCGCCGTTATCGACCTGCCGACGGGCGCGACGGTCGATCACTTCGACTGCGTGGGCGAGTATGCGCTCGTCGCGCCGAACGGTCGGCGGTTGTTGAGCATGGGACAGGGGCAGTACGTGATCTTCGATCTGGATCGCGGTTCGCGTCAGCTCGCCTTCGAATCGTTCGACCCGGCGCTTGAATTGGGGGAGCGCGGCGTGTATCTGCTGGACACCGGCAGCTATGAGCTTTCCTACCGGGACATCGTGAGCGGCGCGGAACACCGCGTGGTCGCCCTGCCAGATGCGGATAATCTTTTCCCGGCGATCAGCACCGACTTGAGCCGCTCCGCCCACGCGAGCGACGATGGGACGGTCTACGTCTTCGACCTCAGCCGCGTGGAGGACATTCGCGCGCCGCTGACGGATGAAGCAGCCGACCGGCTCTTGACGACGATCACGCCGCCGGACGGCGCGTCGCCTGACGGTGGCGAAGTGACCGCGCTCGACGTGAGCATCAATGTGACGGCGGTCGCGTATGCGGGCGGGATCGTCACGATCAACAGCGGGGAATACGGCGATTTTCAGCTAGGTGATGCGCTGTTTGAGGAAGATGTCAGCGTGTTGTCGCTCCAACCCGGCGGATCGCTGCTGGCGCTGCGCCTCGACAACGGGCAGGTGCAAATCTGGGACTTGGCGACGCGCCACATGGTGAGCAAGCTTGGCTCGGAATACAGCATCGTCGGTTTCTGGTTCGACGCCGACAATCAGCCGGTTGCCTACATCACCTATCAGGGCGCGGACTGGGGCTGGAATCTGCTCACCAACGAAGTCGCGCAGTTGGACGCTGTGCCGATGCTCGCCTTGAATACCAGCGCGACCAGCCCGGACGGCAGCGTGACCGCCACTATCACCGGGACAGAAACGTTCGAGGTGTCGGGCTTTGGCGAAACGCGCACGGTCTACATCGACGATCCCCTCTCCGTGACTTTCAGCCCGGATGGACGCTTCTTGGCGGCGTGGGGAAGCACAGACATCTTTTTGATGCGCGAACTCACGGCGGCGGAAGAAGCGAATCCGTCGTGCATCGCGGCAGGCTGAGCGAATATGCTTGTCGTCGTAGGGGCATGAACTACCAACCATGCCCCCAACACAAATCCCGTCTAATACGGTCCGTAGGCGATGCCTGACTCGCGCCCGACCAGCGCGAAGACCTGCGCCGACGTCTGGTCGAAGATCAGCGCGCCGTTGGCAAAGCGCTGCACGCTGATCGACAGCGAACTCTCATCGGCGCGGGCAAAGCCGAGCGTCTGCCGGATTTCCTCGTTTGCCCGCCACAGTGCGCCGAAGCTGAACTCCGGCATCCGCAAGCCTTCCGGCGCGGGGACCGTCCAGCCTTGATCAGGCGGGGCGATGGGCACATACCAGAAGTCACCGCCCACCGCGCCGCC
>JACSRG010000413.1 GCA_014879865.1 Anaerolinea sp. | reverse complement strand
ATGCCCATGCCGCACAACGACATCGCCGTCGATCTGGACGTAGCGATACGATGCCTGTTTGGGCGATACGTCTCGCGCGTTCTCGCCATAAAGTGCCAACAGCACGACAGTGACGGCTGTGGTGTATCCGAGCTTGTACGCACTGACCAGCTTGCCCGTCTGCGGTGCCGTCACGCGCTGCGCCCCGTAGCTGTCCACCGCGATTATGTGTGAGGTCATGGCTGCGGACTCCGGTCGAAGTTGATCAGGTGCGCTTCTTTGCCGCGCCGCACGGCGTAATCGTAGCCCTGCTTCGTGCCGGGACTGTCACCGTTCCAGATGAACAGTGCGCGCTGGCAGTTATCGACCATCCAGCGGTCGCGTGCCGTGTAACCGCCAAGTAGATCGCCGCCAGCACTGCGGTACAGATCGCGCGTGACCTTGATATAGCTCCCATGCTTGCAGCCGTAGTTGCGCGGGAAGTTGGCAATCCCGGCGACGATTACCTTCGCCTTGAGGTGGCGGCATTCCTGCACGACCGCCATGTCCACGCCTTTGGGGTTGTCGCCAACGATGATCGTCCAACCGAGTTGGTTCACACGCTGGACGGCGCGGCGGGCGTAGTCGAGCATTTCGCGTGTTGCATAGCGGCTACCCGCGATCATCATGTGCGTGGTCGTTTGAATATGCATAAGCACCTCCTTGTGAAGTGCATCAGGTCAAGAAATAAAAATGCGCCGCCTCTCAGCCTTGTGAGCTGAGAAGCAGCGCGGAAAGTTCCGTTGTATTCGCCCATCACCATAGATTGCCGCCTAGATGCGCCCCAAATCAGGCATGAACCTGCTCAAGACGTTGACCTTTCCAGTAGTACAGCTTTTTAGCTGCGGCGTAGCCGCGTGCTGTCCCATCCACGACGGTGTGTGGTATCCGACCGAATTGTCGGGGGCGTTTGATACAGTCAGTGCAGCGCGAACATCTGTAGGAGCTCGTCGGCGTTATACGCCGGGCAGTTTTACAGCGCCGTCCTTTCGATCCGGCGCGGCCTCAATACGAAATCTCCGTCTGCTCGATACTCCGCTGTATTTTTGGTAAGGTGCGACTTTCGCAAAACGCATTAGCACACCTGGGCGCTTGCCTGCACCCGAAGGGCGACCGGAGTGCGGCTGAGCGCAGCGGCACAAGCCCAAGCCGCACTCCGAGGCGAAATCGCTGGCGGTTTTGCAGGCGGGCTGGTGTGCTAATTTGCGAATGAAGTCGCACCTCAAAACAGCGGAAGCAGAGGAATGACGTGAGCAGGTGACGACAAAAAGCGTTGTGTAGAGCTGCCGACATAATGACAGACACATCTCTACATAACTCATGGTCGAAATCCGCGAACTCTCTACTGTCCTTAGACCTCTATTGTCTTACTTCGCTTGTTTCTTGCTAATCGTGGCTTTTGACGTATTCAGAATAACGAAAACAATAAAGGGTGTCGAAATTGCTTCGACACCCTCCCAAGACTTGCACGGTAGGTGAATTCAACCGTTCGCGCTCAGCCGCCGTGATGCTGCCCCATCATACCATCGTGCATCCCAGTCCAGCCGCCCATCATACCTTGCCCCATCATCCCGCCGTGCATCCCGTTCCAACCGCCCATCATGCCGCCCATTGGGCAGGGATTGAAGCCGAATCCGGTAAACATGGGCATCTCAGTCATATGATCGCGCATCCATGCGACCTGCGTATCGACCTGTGCCTGCGTCATATAGCCCGCCGCGACCATCGCGTTCATGTGATCGGTCATCACCGTAAGCGCCGCGTCGTAGACGGTCTGAATATCCACACCATAAGCCTCAGCGATTTGGGCGAGCGTGCTGCCGGATTGTATTTGCGTGGCGAGCGTGTTCAGGTCAATGTCGAGTGCATCGGCGACTGCCGTCCACAGGGCGTTATTTTGCCCATTTCCCCACATCATGCCGTGCATATTCCAGCCGTATCCCGACATCCCCTGTGGAATTGGGGTGGGAGTTGTGTTCCCACCTGTCTGTGCCAGCGCGCTGGATGCACCGGACACAATCGCTCCGATGAGAATAACCAGCAGTGCCAGCCCGAGAAGTTTTTGTTTGGTAGTCATGAGAGGTTCTCCGTATTCCAATCCGTTGTTTGTCTCAAGAATGCACCGGTTTGATATACGGTTTATGCCGCAAGTGTGAGGTTTGTGTGAGGTTTTTCGAACTGAGGGAACTATACAACAGGAAGATATACAGTGAACCGCGTACCGTTCCCAAGTTGACTTTCGACTCGTACTTGCCCCTCATGAGCCTCAACAAGCTGCTTGACAATGGTGAGACCTAACCCTGAGCCGCCAGTGGCACGATTACGGGATTTCTCTCCTCTCCAGAAACGCTCAAATAGATGCGGAATATCTTCGGGAGGGATACCCTGCCCATTGTCACTGACCGACAGTTCAATACACTCTTTAGTGTGGCGTGCCGCGACGGTGACGCGAGTCCCATTGGGATTGTAGCGCAGTGCATTATCGACTAGATTCGTCATCACCTGCATAAGTCGCTCTGGATCGGCTTGAACCTGCGGCAGGTCAGAAGCAACATCTGTTTCGAGGGTAATGTGTTTCTCCTCAGCGCCCAGGCGCATCCGATCAGAGACCTGTTGAACCAATGATCCCGGATCAACTGTTTGTTTTTGCAGATGAAGCTGCCCAGACTCCGCCAGTGAAAGGGTGCGCAGATCTGTGATAAGACGGTTGAGATGCAGGGTTTCATGGTGCAGTGAAGCCAACTCGTCCGGGCTGGTAGGCAGCACACCATCCAACATAGCTTCAAGGTTGCTTTGAATGATAGAGAGCGGGGTACGCAAATCATGCGCGATGTCCCCAATCAGATTGCGGCGTTCGTTTTCGTAGCGCTGCAAGGTTTCCGCCATGTGATTGAAGGTCACAGCCACCTGACCAATTTCATCACGGCTATTGATGGGTACACGTTGGCTCAAGTCCCCGGCAGCAATTCCCTGAGCGGCAACCGACAACCATCGCAGAGGGCGGGTCATCTGAATGAACAGCGCAGAACCGAGAATTAAGGCGATGGTCGCAGCCGCGATACCAGCGAACGCGGCAGAGCGATTCACGGTGACTAGAAAATCACCTGCCGGGGTAGCTGGCGTATCCAGAGGCGTTATAATAAGCGTACCGATTCGCTGTCCACCAGCGTTGACGGGCGCTCCTCTGGCAATATCGTCGGCTTGTAACAGTTCCCCGGTTAAAGTACCCGCAGTATCCACCACCACAGTTCCATCGGCTTGTACCAGAATGATGCGGTCGCTGAAGACCATCGCCATGTCATCCATCATGTGGGGTTCGTTCAT
>JACSRG010000800.1 GCA_014879865.1 Anaerolinea sp. | reverse complement strand
AGGGGTGAAGTCCCTCTCCCTGAGGGAGAGGGATTTAGGGTGAGGGCAGTTTGCAGACAGACCCTAGATTTCCCCGCGCTTACGCTTTTCCAAGTCCTGTTCGAGGTCGTAGAGCAGATCGCTGCCATCCGCCTCGAACTGGACTTTCAAACCGCCGCCCCAACGCGCGGCGAGGTTGTATGCCCATGCCAGCGCCGCGCCGTAGATGCCGCCGCTGATCGCCGCTCCCGCGATTCCGACGAGGTAGAAGCACAGAAACGAGAGGATGCCCGCACTCGCGAAGAATGAGAAGTCGCTCGAAGTGCCGCCAAGTTCGGCGCTGCCAATGGAAAGCAGCGGGGCGAAGATGAGGGCTTGCAAGCCTAACCAGAGCAGACCGAAGATGGCGAACAGGATCGCGGAAACCACCGCGCCGATGCGAAAAGCTGAACCAATGTCAACGCGCGAGATTGTCCTCAATGCGGCATCCTTTCCATGCAGTCGATACTGCGTCACAGGCAACAAAAAAGACATTCCACATTATATGCGGAATGTCTTATTGAGGCGACGACCGGATTCGAACCGGTGATCAAGCTTTTGCAGAGCTTTGCCTTGCCACTTGGCCACGTCGCCAGTAGGTGGGTAGTATAGCCGAAAGACAGGAGCGTGACAAGGCGTGACTTGCACTTGCGCGGAAAAATCGCCACAATAGGGCATATGACTGACGAAACGAACCTGATCCCGGAACGGGACAACGAACCGATTGACCCCCTCCTGTCGAGCGTCGAAGCTGACGCTGTTCAGCAGGCTGACGCGGAACTCGCGCCGCCGATCACCGCTTTTCCTGAAACGACGGCGGTCAGCGATGAGTCGCTGTGGAACGCCTACTTCCCGGACAACGGCGTAGACATCGACGCGGCGCTGGCGGCAGTCGCCTCGCTGAACGAACCGGTCACGCAGCAAGAAGCCGAAGACATCGCCCTCGACGCCGCGCCGCCGCCCATGCAGCCAACCGCCTATGTGCCGCAGTTGGTCATGCCGCCGCTCTCGCGCCTCAAGCGCGGGCATCCCGGCTCGTTGATCCCGGCGCTGCTGCTGATCGGGTTGGGCGCGTGGCTCACGCTGACGACGACTTCCGGCGCGACCATCGATCCGCTGCTGGTGACGGCAGTCGTGATCGGCGGCGCAGCGTTCGCGCTGCTCGCACAGTGGATCGGCTCCGGGCGCTGGTCACGCGGGACGCTGCTGTTCGGCGTGCTGATCGCGCTCGTCTTCGCGCTCGCCTTCGCCGTGACACGCGGAATCAATCTCTTACAAACCTATCCGTTGATCCTCAGCGCCGCTGGCGTCGCGCTGATCCTCGCCGGAGTGCTGTCACGTCCGCCGCTGCGCCGCGCCTTTTTGCCGGGGATGCTGCTGGTCGCCGGGGGGATCGCGGGCATGGTCGTGACGATGGGCATTCTGCCATCGAACTGGCTGCCGCTGGCGGTGAACGCCGCGCCCGTTGTAGCGCTGGCGATCCTCGTCCTCTTGATCGCGCCCGCGCTGCTCAACCGCCTGCGCCGTCCGCGCGGACGCTAACGCGTCGCCCCAATGCGCCTTGCCATCGATGCCAGCCGGACGACGGTCGCCCGCTTGACCGGAACGGAATTTTACGCGCTGGCGCTCATCCGCGCGCTGCTGCACGCCAACACCGATCACGACATCACGCTGTATTTCCGCGATCAACCGCCCGCCGATTTGTTTCCGAATGCTAACTACCGCGTGATTCCGTTCGCGCGGGCATGGACGCACATCCGCTTGGCAGCAGAATTGTTCAAAGATCGCCCGGATGCGCTGTGGACGCCCGCGCACACGCTGCCGCTAATCTTCCCCGGCACGGGGATCGTCACCGTGCATGACCTCGGCTACAAGCATTTCCCCGAAGCTCACCCGCCGAATCAGCGGCGCTACCTCGACCTGTCTACCGCATGGAGCGCCCGCCGCGCCCGCGTGATCTTCGCCGACAGCCAAGCGACCGCCGCCGATCTGACGCGCTTCTATGGCACGCCGAGCGCAAAAATCCGCGTGATTTACCCCGGCGTCAGCGCGCCCCCGGTCGGCGATGTGGCGGCAGTGCGCGCGAAGTATCGCCTGCCGGAAGCGTATTTCCTGTTCGTCGGGACGCTTCAGCCGCGCAAAAACATCAAGCGGATCGTGCAGGCGTTCCGGCGCTGGCGCGGGAGTGTCCCATCCGACGATCTCACCGGGCTGGTGCTGGCGGGCAAACCGGGCTGGCTGTTCGATCCCTCGTGGGTGATCGGCACGGAACACGTCTACATGCCCGGCTACATCGACGAGGCGGACAAAGGCGCGCTCTACGCCGGAGCGCGGGCGCTGGTCTTCCCGACCCTGTACGAAGGCTTTGGCTTCCCGATCCTTGAGGCGATGCTGTGCGGGACGCCGGTCATCACCAGCAGCACGTCGAGCCTGCCCGAACTGGCAGGCGATGCGGCGCTGCTCGTCGATCCGCTGGATGTCGAGGCGATCAGCGATGCGCTGGCGCTGGTCAGCGGGAATGATGATCTGCGCCGGCGTTTGGGCGCGATGGGGGCGGCGCAAGCGGGGCAGTTCACATGGGAACGCGCCGCGCATCAAGTGCTGAACGCGCTCAAAACGGTTTGAGGAAAAGCAAGGAAAAGAAAAAGCGCAACGCAAAGACGCCAAGTCGCCAAGTCGCCAAGTGAAATGGCAATCGTGTCTTACGATAATTTACCCTCCGCTTTTCCTCTGCGTTCTTTGCGCTCTCTGCGGTTCAATGCCGTTTTCCGGTACAATAACGCTCTGTGTTCTCGGTGTTCTCTGTGGTTAATGAACCTTGCCGCGATTTCTGGTCATTCAGCTTGCCGATATTGGCGATCTCATCCTCTCGACGCCCGCGTTGAGCGCCCTGCGCGAGGCGCAACCGGATGCGCACATCGCCGTGCTGACGACTGCGCACGCCGCGCCGATCCTCGATGGGACGGGCTTGGCGGACGAGGTGATCACCTTCGACAAGCACACCTTCGACAGCGTGAAAGCCCTGATCCACCCGCGCAACTGGCTGCCCTTAGCGCGCTTGGCGGGGCGGCTGCGACGCGGTCGCTATGACACGCTGCTGTTCTTCCACCACTTCACCACGCGCATGGGAGCGCTCAAGTTTGCCGGACTCACGCTGGCGGCGGGCGCGCCGCAGCGGATCGGCTTGGATAACGGGCACGGCTTCTTCCTGACGGATCGGCTGGCGGACGAAGGCTTCGGCGCGCGGCATCAAGCGCAGTACTGGCTGGATGTGGTCGCGCTGGCAGGGGCGTCGAATACGCCGCGTTCGGCGAAGATTGCGATGGAG
>JACSRG010000799.1 GCA_014879865.1 Anaerolinea sp. | reverse complement strand
GCGACCCCGCGCAATGGCTGGTCGATCAGCCCCCCGGTGATCTCGTCTACATCGCCGCGCGCGACAAGGGACACCCGACCGCCATGATCGAACCGCTCCCCCCGGTCACATGGCTCGGCACGGATTTGCTGTTCCTGCCGCCATCCGGTCAGACCGGGTTATACCTCTTCCCGCGCTCCGCGCCGCCGCCGGAAGCGTGGCGCACATGGCTTGAACCCGGCACGCTGACCGGTCTGCCGCTCGCACCGGATGGTCGTACAGCATTCGAGGCATTCCGCATCGACGGCAGCAGCGCCGATCTATCGACGTTCGTCCCCGCGCCCGCACAGAACGCCTATTTGACGCTCGTCGGCGCAAATGCTCCGCCGATCCCATCAGGCGAAACCGGCGCGCTTCAACTCGCGTGGCAGGTGAAGTCGCCACCACCCTACGGCGATTTCACGCCGCTGGTGCAGCTTGAAGACGCGCTCGGCACTGTGCTGGCGCGCGTCGAACCCTACATGACGCTGACGAACGAGTGGCGCACCGGAGAAACTCTGATTCACCGGATCGAACTCACCGTGCCACCAACCACGCCGCCGGGAGACTTCGCGCTGCGCGTCGCGTGGGTGGGGCGTGCCAGCGATCACTATGAGCCGTATCTCGCGGCGGGCATCTGGGCGGAAGTCGGTTCGCTGACCGTCACCCGCGCGGCGCTGCTGCCCGATCCGGCGGCGCTGAATACGGGCGCACCACTCGATGTTCACGTCGGCGGGCTGCGCGCGCTCGGCTTCGACTTCGCCGATCATACGTATCGTCCCGGCGAAACGCTCCCGCTGACCCTCTACTGGCAGGCAGACGGCGAAGGTCAGCAGGCGGGCAGCGTGACGATAGCGCTCGGCGATCTGGTTTTGCGGACGTGGTCGCCGTTCGACGGCTACGAATGGTTAGCCGGTGAAATCCTCGCCGAACGTTTACGGTTCGATCTCCCGCGCGATTTACCCGCCGGAACGTATCCGTTCACGCTGAACGGGCTGGAGATCGCACAGGTGCGCATCGAGGGCATCGCCCGCGTCTTCGACCCGCCGCCGATGGACACGACCGTGAATCTGCAATTCGGCGATCAGCTTGAGCTGATCGGCTACACTATCGAATCACTAGAAGATGAATATATACTCACCTTTAATTGGCGTTGCACGAGCATTATTGTAAGTGAGCTTAAATTCTTTATTCATTTGGTCGATAGTTCTGGTATAATCCTTGAACAAATAGATAACTTGCCGCATAATGGGTCTTATCCAGCCTCGCTCTGGGCAATTAACGAGGTTGTAACTGAAGTGCATCACATGCCCCGCATAGCCGATGGGGTTGTGCTGCGCGTCGGCGTGTATAACGCGCAAACGTTGGAGCGGCTTGCCCTGCATGAAGACGCAAACGTGGATTTTTTCGAGATCAGGTTGGACTAACTTATTCAACTTTAATGGAACTCTAAAAAGACAAAGTAGAATTCTTTTTGACAGTGTGGTTAAATGTTAAGAGTAGGGCGCAAATGACAGTCAAGATGAGCCAGTTAGTCATTCGTATCCAGAACATTGACCATGCTGTCTTTTATGTCGATGTACCAACGACGGAGGGTTATGTTATCGGACGTTCTGACGAAGCTAGCAACTACCTACCAGATATAGATCTCGCCGCATTTGGGGCTCGGGATAAAGGCGTCTCGCGCCGTCACACCGGTATCGTTCGGTATCAAGGATCGACGTGCGTCGTTGACCTTAACAGCGTAAATGGCACGTTCTTGGACGGTCAGCGCATGCAACCGGATGTCCCCTACCCTGTCGGTAAAGCCTGTGAACTCATGTTAGGAACGCTTAGACTCTCAATCTCTAATTTGTGAGGTTTCAGGACTTTACTAATTTTTATGTTATGGTATGCTTGTGAAATCGGTTGGCAGAAAGTAAAGCCAGAATGAGTAATATGGTACAGAGTTCACTAAGATTCAATGGCTCTGTGTGGTGCAACCTCGATATTGCGCTGCGCAACCTTGATCAACTCTTCGGTCGGGCAATACAACCTCTCGGATTGACAATTATCGAGTGGTATATTCTGAGAGCCTTGTATGAGCGAGACGGACAGCATGCTTCCGAACTCGCCCGCGCCGTTGGACGTGCAGCCACGTCCTTTACCCCTAATCTTGACAAATTGCAGCAAAAGGGGTTCATCGAACGCCGTCCCGATCCTACGGATCGCCGTGCTGTTCATATCTATCTAACCCCGGCGGCTGAACAGCATCGCGAGGACGTTCTCAACAGCGCGCGCGCCGTCGATCTTCAGATTCGCAAGATGTTCACTGATGCGGAATTCGAAACCTTCCAGAACATCGTCGCGCATCTGCAAACGCTCGAGCCGGATTATTCCGAAGGCGGCAGCAGCGAGAACGGTCATTACGCGGGTGTGGGCGGACGCCGCTCGTAACACCTAGCCCATAATTCACTATCGGCGCGGCACAATTCCTGTTGAGAAAAACGCTCAAGCGGGACATAATGTGCCGCGTTTTGATTCTAGGAGCTGCAAATGCAACCGCTGACACCGGACGACGTGCAAGCCGTCATAGACGAGCACGGCTTTGGCGCGAAGATCATCTTCTTTGACACCACCACCGCGACCTCGCAGCAAGCTGCCGATAACATCGGCTGCGATGTTGCCCAGATCGTCAAATCGATCTGCTTCTTTGCTAAAGATCAACCGGTCATCGTGCTGACCAGCGGCGCGGAACGGGTGGACGACAAAAAGATCGCCGAGCTGCAGGGCGTCGGGCGCAAACAGGTGCGTCCTGCCAAGCCAGAAGAATGCATTGACGTGTTCGGCTATCCCCCCGGCAGCGTCGCGCCGTTTCCGCTGCGCACTCCCGGCATCATTGTCTACGTTGACGAGTCGCTGCGCCGCTTCGATCAGTTGTACGCGGCGGGCGGCGCGCATAATGCGATTTTTCCGGTTACGCTGGCGCAGTTGATCGGCGTCACGAGCGGCACAGTCACCGACGTGATCAAGAAAGGCACACCGGCATGATGCAGCGCCTGTCCCGCCGTGACCTTCCCGCCATCGCCGCGCATCTCGGAGCAGTTGCCATCATCTTTGGTTGGCTGCTGCGCCACCTCATCCTGCTCTTTCAGGGCTTCGACTACAACGCGCACCGCTTCTATGCCGAGGCGCTGGCGCAAGGTACGATCTACTATACCCATATCACCTATCAACTTGCGGTCGTTGGGCTGGCAACGGCGGTTCCCACACTCGAAATCGTTCGGAGCATGTGGATCGTCACCATCGGCATTTACATCGTCACCGCGCTGATCCTGTACTTACTGCTGCGC
>JACSRG010000337.1 GCA_014879865.1 Anaerolinea sp. | reverse complement strand
CTGCATCAGCCGCATATTGCCGCGCGCGGGCCAGCACGACCGGTAATTCTCCAGCGAGGCATTCGACGCGCCGGAAGCCAACTGCGCGCCCCGTTCGATCAGCACCGTGCGCAGACCGGGCGCGGCACATTCTAGCGCCCACACCGCGCTTGCGCCCGCCGGACCTCCGCCGATTACGACGACATCGGCGGAGCGGGATAGTTCATCGACGCCGGGGCGCGAGTAGAACTTCGCCATGTTACGCTTCGACGACCGGGAGATGCGCCAGTGCTTCCTCGATCTCGTGCGCCGGGTATTCGTAGTCGGTCAGTTTGCCCAACTGGTAGGCTTCATACGCCGACTGGTCGAAATGCCCGTGACCACACAGGTTGAAGAGGATCGTCCGCTTTTCGCCTGCTTCCTTCGCCGCCAGTGCCTCGCGGATCGTCGCGGCAATCGCGTGCGACGGTTCGGGCGCGGGGATGATGCCTTCGGTGCGCGCAAACTTCAACGCAGCATCGAACGTCTCCAACTGCGGGACGGCTTGCGCTTCGATCAAACCCTGATCATGCAGTTCGCTGACAATGCTCGCCATGCCGTGATAACGCAGTCCGCCCGCGTGAACCGGCGGTGGCACGAACTGACTGCCGAGCGTATACATCTTGACCAGCGGAGCCATCCCCACCGAATCGCCGAAATCGTAGACATACTTGCCGCGCGTCAAACTGGGGCAGGCGGACGGTTCCACCGCGATGAAGCGCGTCTTCTTGTTCCCCTTGATCTTTTCGGGCAGGAACGGCAGCGCGATCCCGGCGAAATTGCTCCCCCCACCCGCGCAGCCGATCACCACGTCGGGGTATTCGCCTGCCAATTCCATCTGCAAGATCGCTTCTTCGCCGATGACCGTCTGGTGCATCAGCACGTGATTCAGCACCGAACCGAGTGCGTACTTGTACTTACCACCGCTCGTTGCCGCTGCCTCAACCGCTTCGCTGATGGCGATGCCGAGCGATCCAGTGCTGTCGGGGTGTTCCGCGAGGATGCCGCGTCCGGCGTTCGTATTCTCGCTGGGGCTGGCGTAGACCGTCGCGCCGTAGTTCTGCATCATCACGCGGCGGTAGGGCTTCTGCTGGTAGCTGATCTTGACCATGTAGACGAAACATTCGAGGTCGAAGAAGTTACACGCCTGCGAGAGCGCCGTCCCCCACTGCCCCGCCCCGGTTTCAGTGGTCAAGCCCTGCGCGCCTTCGAGCTTGTTGTAATATGCCTGCGGGGTCGCCGTGTTGAGCTTGTGGCTGCCGCTCGGCGAAACCCCTTCGTACTTGTAATAGATGTGCGCCGGAGTATCCAGCAGCTTTTCCAAGCGACGCGCGCGCAGCAGCGGCGTGGGACGCCACAGTTTGTAAATCTCGCGCACTTCTTCCGGGATTTCGATCTGCCGCTCTTGACTGACTTCCTGCATGATGAGCGCCATCGGGAACAACACGGCAAGATCGGCGGGTCCGACTGGCTGCTTGGTGCCGGGATGCAGCACTGGCGGCAGCGGGCGCGGCAGATCAGCTTGGATGTTGTACCAGTGCGTCGGAATCTGGGACTGCGGCAGGTCAAAACGAATCGTCTCGCTCATGAATGGCGCTCTCCTACAGTGGATTAAGGTTTATTACAAATTGCGAAAACCAGTATATCGAGAAACCGTTTGCCGAGCAACGAGTCAGAGGCGCAGCCGTTGGAGCAATCCGCTGTAGCGCTCCGACACCTTGTTGTTCTCGACTGCCATGTGGACGGCGCGGCGACTGCCGACCAACACAACCAACTTTTTCGCCCGCGTGACCGCCGTGTAAAGCAGGTTACGCTGGAGCATCATGTAGTGCTGCGGCATAATCGGCATGACCACGACCGGGTACTCCGAGCCTTGACTGCGGTGGGTACTAATCGCGTAGGCGTGAATGAGCTGATCCGCCTCGATCCAGTCGTAGTAGACGTACTCCCCGTCGATGTCTACTTCAAACGCCTGATCATCGAAGTCGATGCTCACAATGCGCCCGATGTCGCCGTTGAAAACGTCCTTTTCGTAGTTATTGCGCGTCTGCATGACCTTGTCGCCAATGCGGAACACGCGCCCGCCAAGCGCCTTTTCCGCCAACCGCTTGTCCGAATTGAGTGTTCGCTGTAACGCCTCGTTCAGTGCGTTGACGCCGATCACGCCGCGATACATCGGAGCGATCACCTGCACATCGCTGATCGGGTCGATGTTGAACTTGGCGGGCAGCCGATTCTTGACGATGTCCACGACCAGCTCTGCCGCACGTGCCGGATCATCTTCGCCGAAGAAGAAGAAGTCGGCGCTGTTGTTGTCCATCAGCGGCGCTTCGCCCTCGTTGATGCGGTGGGCGTTGACGACAATATGGCTCGTCGTCGCCTGCCGGAAGATCGCGTTCAGCCGCGTGACATGCCCTACCC
This sequence comes from Anaerolinea sp., assembly GCA_014879865.1. Classification (GTDB taxonomy): domain Bacteria; phylum Chloroflexota; class Anaerolineae; order Aggregatilineales; family Phototrophicaceae; genus Flexifilum. Next base: position 14,723 of record JACSRG010000337.1, on the reverse strand, counting down.
CGCTGTCGATCACATCGTGGAGCACATTGCCCGCGCCAACGCTCGGCAGTTGATCGACATCTCCGACCAGCATAAGGTGTGTCTCCGGCGCGAGCGCCTTGAGCAAGTCGTTGAACAGCAGCAGATCGATCATCGACGCCTCATCCACGATCAGCATGTCGATTTCGAGCGGGTTATCCTCGTCGTAGACGAAGCCCTCGCCGGGGACATAACCGAGCAGGCGGTGAATGGTCTTGGCGGGGTACCCTGTCGCTTCGGCGAGGCGTTTGGCGGCACGTCCGGTCGGCGACGCCAGCGCGAATTTGAACTTGAGCGAGTCGAGCGCGTGGATCACCATGCGCAGCGTCGTCGTTTTGCCTGTGCCGGGTCCGCCGGTCAAGATGCTGAATTTATGTTCCAGTGCCGCACGCACGGCGCTTTGCTGCTGTTCAGTCAAATCGACGTTGTTGTGCGTGGCGAGTTCGGCGAGGAACTTCTGCCACTTCAAGCCTTTGACCTTGTGCCGGATTTCCGAATCCTCGGCGAGCAGCGCGCGCAGCAGGCGCACGACCTTGCGCTCCGCGTGGAAATACAGCGGCAGGTAGACCGACTCCATGCCCAACGCCCCGTCGCCGATGTCTTTATCCAGCAGCAGGTTCCCCGCCAGCACTTCTTGGCTCAAGGCGGCTTGCACCCGCCCGATATTGTCGATTTTGAGCATTTCCAGCGCCTTTGTGACCAGTTCAAGGCGCGGCACGTAGACGTGCCCTTCTTTCGTCATCTGGTTGAGCGCGTACACCAGCCCCGCGCGGATGCGATGATGTGCGTCGGCGGGCAGACCCATATTCTGCGCGATTTCGTCGGCGCGGATGAAGCCGATGCCGTTGACCTCGTCTGCTAGTGCGTAGGGGTTTTCCTTCACCGTACTGATCGTAGACGCGCCATAAAATTTGTAGATGCGCGCCGCCATCTTGCTGGTGACACCATAGCCCTGCAAGAAAATCATCGTCTGGCGCACAGCTTGATTCGCGCCCCACGCGAGCGCCAGATCACGCGCCAACTCCTTCTTCAAGCCGGGAATCTCATATAAGCGCGACGGCTCGCGATCCAGAATGTCGAGCGTGTCCGTGCCGAAGTAGGCGACGATCTTGCGCGCGGTCTTCTCGCCGATCCCCTTGACGATCCCGCTGGCAAGGTACGCGACGATCCCGCTTTCGGTTGTCGGCGCGACCGGGGTCATCGTCTCCGCTTTGAACTGCTTGCCGTAGCGTGGATCGGTCACCCATGCGCCGCTGAAGCGCACCGTCTCGCCGACGTTGATCCCCGGCATAACCCCCACCACGGTGATCGTACCGTCCCCGGCTTCAATCGTCGGGAATTTCTCGTTTGCTTTGATGCGAATCACGCCATAATGGTTCTCGTCGTTATAGAACGTGATGCGCTCGACTGTGCCTGTAATATGTTCCATATGGAAATGATCTTTGTCATCCGGCATTAACGCCTAAAATCTATCACACGCGGGGCGATTTGTGCTATGTTTATGCGCAATTTGCGTATTTTTGAAAGGATGCTTTGATGTTAGTTCCTCGTTCAAGCGGCGTATTGCTCCACCCTACTTCACTCCCGGGTCGCTACGGAATCGGCGATCTCGGTCAATGGGCTTATAACTTCGTTGACTGGCTCGAATCGGCGTATCAAACCCTCTGGCAGATTTTGCCGCTGGGTCCCACCAGTTACGGCGACTCGCCCTATCAAACGCTTTCCGCGTTTGCCGGGAATACCTACCTGATCAGCTTCGACAAGCTGATCGAGGATGGTTGGTTGTCGCCGGAAGACTTGGCAGACCTGCCGCCTTTCCCGCGCGATCATGTCGATTTTGGCTGGATTTGGACGTACCACAAGTACAAGCTGACGAAAGCCTATCAGAACTTCGCCACCAGAGCGACCATGCCGCAGAAAAAGGCATTCGCCGATTGGTGCGACGCTAACAAGGATTGGCTGGACGATTTCGCGCTGTACATGGCGATCAAAGACGAGCATGATGGTCGTCCTTGGGTCGAATGGGAAGCAGGCGTCGCGCTGCGTGACCCGCAGGCGCTCGTAGACGCACAAAAGCGCCATGTCGAAAACATCGAGGACTACAAGTTTCGCCAGTGGCAGTTCTTCACGCAGTGGTCGGAACTCAAAGCTTACGCCAACAACAAGGGTATCAAGCTGATCGGCGATGTGCCGATCTTCATCGCGCACGACAGCGCCGACGTCTGGGCGAATCGCGAGTTATTTTATCTGGATGAACTCGGCAACCCGACCGTCGTTGCGGGCGTCCCGCCGGATTACTTCAGCGTGACGGGGCAGTACTGGGGCAACCCGCTCTACAAGTGGGACGAGATGGCGAAGGACGGCTATAGCTGGTGGATTCGCCGCTTCAAAGCGGTGCAGACGCAAGTGGACATCATCCGCATCGATCACTTCCGGGGCTTCGAAGCGTACTGGGAAATCCCGACCAACGAAGAACGCACGGCGGTCAATGGGCAGTGGGTCGAGGGACCGGGCATCCCGTTCTTCCGCGTGATCGAAGCCGCGCTTGGCAATCTGCCGATCATTGCCGAAGACCTCGGCGTGATCACCGAAGGCGTGGAAGCGATGCGCGACGGCTTAGGACTACCCGGCATGAAGGTCTTGCAATTCGCATGGGGCAATCTGCCCGAAGCGAACCTCTTCCTGCCGCACCACCACATCGCTAACAGCGTCGTCTATTCGGGGACGCACGACAACAACACCACCAATGGCTGGTGGTATTCCAACGAGACCAACGAGCATATCCACCATCATATTGAGAAGTACACCAACAACAGCGTTACCGAACCCAATTGGACACTGATCCGCATTGCGGAGGCGTCGGTCAGTCATATGGCGGTCGTGCCGATGCAGGACGTGTTGAGTCTGGGCGCGGATGCCCGCATGAACACGCCGAACACCTCGTCCGGCAACTGGATATGGCGCATGGTCGAAGATAATTTCACAGATCGCGAAGCACGGGATCGCCTGCGTGACCTCACCCTGCTTTATGGTCGCGCGCACGGTACTCGATTCATCGAATACCTGCACGAACACCCGATGATCTAGCCTATACCGGGGCGCAGCTTTCTGCGCCCCACCTCACGGATTGCTGAACAACCGCCGCACGCGCTCGTTCGGCGAACCGCGAATGATTCGCGCCTCCGGGTTATAGTCACCGGGAACAGGAATGGTTTGCGCGACCGTGAATTCATTCCCATCGTAATCGACGACTATCAGCGCGTCATACGGGGTAACCATGAAGAACGAGCGCAGGCTGTAGCCGGTGAATTGATCCGGCGCGAAGCGGCACCATGCGCCGTCCTCCGTACCGACCTGATCCGCTCCGCACCACAGCGCCCGCACGCTGTAGTCTCCGTACAGGGCAGGTACAATGTATTCGGGATACATGGGCGCTTCCAACAGCGTCGCCAAGTACCAGTCGGCTGAGTGATCGACAATCACGATACCCGTATTCGGCTGGACGGCTGGCAGCAGTTCGACAAACTGCGTGAAAACCGCCTGTTGTGTTTCCGACAAATCGACGTGATCGGCGTGCTGCTCCAGCAGCGTCAAGCAGCCGAGCGCCACGCCCACCGCGATAATCCCGCTAAAAGTGAGCCGGTTTTGACGACTGATCCACCACGCCGCCGCGCTGATCACGAGCGCCGCGCCAATCCCTGAGAAGTAGAACGTGCGGATCGTATCGTCGCGGATACCCGTAGGCAGGTACAACACCACACCCACGAGAATCACCGCTAAGCCGATCCCGATCCAGTGCAGCGGATGAAATCGCGCGGTGGGTCGCTGTAAGGATCGGCACAGCAGGAAGACGATCAGTGCCGCCGCTGCCGCAAGGATTACGAACAGCGGCGTATCGACGGAAACCGCCCACCCATCGATGAAGTGGCGGCGGTAGATGTTGAGCAAGCTGGACAGCATCGCGTCGATGGAGCGATCCACCTGTGCGACTTCGAGCTGATACTGAGCCGCCCGCGGGAACGTCACCATGATGCCTATGTACCACATGAAGTACAAGCCGGGGACGATATACCACAGGATTGCCGTCTTGATGACTTTCGCCGAGATGCGCTTTTCCAGCGCGACCAGAATCAACGGCGTCAGCAGGATGAAGGGATATGTAGGCTCATACGTCCCGACGGCGAACAACTGCGCGATGACCAGCGGAATCAGCACACCGATTCTGCCGCCCTGCCAGTAAGTGAGCAGAAGATCGACCGCCAGCAAGTAGCAGAACACCACAAAGTGAATTGCCAGCGCGCCCATGTAGAAGATGCCCGTATCGACCGGGAGGCACAGATACACGACCGCCGCGCCAAACGCGAATGGGGCGCTGCCCGATAAGCGGCGTGCGAGGCGGTAGATCAACCAGCTTTTGCCGAACAACAGCAGGAGAAGGACGATGTTCATACCGGCGAACGACCCCGGTGCGACAACTCCCGTGAGTACCCAGACGACCGGGAGGAACAACCGCGTCGCCGATGCCGAGGCAAAGATGTTCCCTTCGTCCGTCTGCATGAAATAGATCCATCCGTCGCCCGTCACCCCGGATAGGAAACCGAAAGGCAGCCAGAACAGCAGCGTGAGGAGCAGCAGCGTCAGCGGCACGGACAAACGTTTGAGTAGCGCTAGTGCGTTGATGGGTGGTTCTCCTCGACTATGGCGTGTACGTTCACGAGATTCTAACGCGCTGTGTCGGTAAGTCACGGCATAATAACCTTACAGATTCAATTTCGGAGCATTGAACATGCCGGATAAGGACGAACAGAAACGCGATCCGCTGCTGGAGGAAGAGCAGCGCCCGATCAGCCAAGCTGAGGGCGAGCGCACCCCCGGTGAGCCGGATGTCAAAGTCATGCGCAATCCCGATCAAGCCGAAGGAGATCGGGAAACCATCGAAGAAGACATCGAGCGCAAACAGCCGTAAATCAGCAGCGGGCGATCAACGTGATCGCCCGACTTGCTTAGGCAGTCGATATGCTAGTGCAGAAATTCCGCCACTTCATCGCGTGTCGGGAATGATGGCTGCGCTCCCGGTTTGAGCACGGAGCGCGTTGCGATGGCAGCAGCCCGCTCGACCGCCGCGAGTGGACTGAAACCCGATCCGAGCAAATAGGCAAAACTGCCGACAAATGCATCCCCTGCCCCGGTTGTATCGACCGCCTGCACCGCTTGAGCGCGCACATACTGCGGCGCTTCGTCTCCGTTGACCAGCAGCGCGCCCCGACTACCCAGTGTCAGCACCACCATTTGTATGCCCCAGCCTTGCAGCGCGCGCGCCGCCGCTGTCGCCTCGTCGAGCGTGCCTGTCGGCAGCGCGGTGAGCATCGCCGCTTCGATCTCATTCGGCACGATAATGTCCGTTAAGCGCAAGAGTTCATCTGGCAGCGGTGCGGCGGGCGCGGGGTTGAGAATGGTCGTCGCCTTGCCGCCGGCTTTGGCAACACGGAAGGCTTCCAGCGTAATCGCGATGGGAATCTCGATCTGCGCCATGATCACGTCCGCCGACTGAATCACCCCGCTCGCCGCCTGAATATCGGCAGTCGTCAGCGTGTAATTTGCGCCCGGCACAATCACAATGGAGTTTTGCCCGGTGTTCTCATCGACCGTGATCAGCGCCACGCCCGACGACGACTGCTCGTCGAAGAATACGGCGCTCGTATCGATCCCCTGCGCGTGATAATTCGCCAGCGTGTTTTCGCCGAAAACGTCGCGTCCGAGCTTGGTCACGACGGCGACCTGTGCGCCCAAGCGCGCCGCCATCACCGCTTGATTCGCGCCTTTGCCACCGAAACTCGTTTGAAAACGCGACCCGATGAGCGTTTCGCCGGGGGCGGGCACGCGCGGCACACGCGCGATCAAATCCATATTTGAACTTCCAACCATACAAATTCGCGGAGCCATGCTTCCCTCTCAAAATTGGTTACGGGCATGAAGTCTAGGTACAATCATGCTGCGTAATATCGCTCTAAACGTCGATTTTTTAAAGGAGTGATTGCTGAATATGAAGCGTTTTTCTCTCATCTTGGCGCTGCTCGCGTTGATGCTCATGACATCACTCGTGCTGGCGCAGGATCAACCCGCATTAGTCGTCGTCCCCGGCACAATTCAAAGTGTGCTGGGCTGTCCCGGCGATTGGCAGCCGGAATGCGAAGCAACTGCCCTCACCCTCGATCCGTCAACAGGGCTGTGGAGCGCAACCTTTGACATTCCCGCCGGAAGCTATGAATACAAAGTAGCGCTGAACGGCAGTTGGGATGTCAACTATGGCTTAGGTGGCGAACCGGGCGGCGCGAATATCCCGCTGGTATTGACGGAAGACACCTCCGTCGAATTCGTTTTCGATCCGGTCGCCCACACCATCACCGACAGCGTGAACGGCGCGGGAGCTGCACCCGCCGCCCCCGCTGCCGAAGCTCCGGCACAGGCTGAAGAACAGCCCGACCGCGTGGTCATCCCCGGCACGATTCAAAGCGTCCTCGGCTGTGACGGCGACTGGCAGCCCACCTGTGATGTCACCGCACTGACCTACGACGCGGATGATGACCTGTGGCAGGCGACATTCGATCTCCCGGCGGGCGACTACGAATACAAGGTCGCGTTGAACGGCTCGTGGGATGTCAACTACGGACTGAACGCCGAACAAAACGGTCCCAACATCCCGCTGTCACTGGCGGAAGACACATCGGTCAAGTTCATCTACAACCACAGCACCCATTGGGTGACCGACAGCGTCAATTCGTTGATCGCCAACGTCCCCGGCTCGTACCAGAGCGAAATCGGCTGCCCCGACGATTGGCAGCCCGACTGCCTGCGTTCGCTGCTCCAAGACCCGGACGGCGATGGTATGTACGTTTTCACGACGACTTCAATTCCGGCGGGCGCATATGAAGCGAAGGTCGCCATCAACGAGAGTTGGGGGCTGAACTACGGCTTGGATGGTGCGCGCGATGGCGCGAACATCCCGTTCGTTGTGGAAGAAGAAGGTACAGTGACCGAATTCACGTTTGACAGCGCGAGCAATATCATGACGATCAGCGTAGGCGGCGAAGCGGGTCCCGCCGTTGGCAGTCTCTTCCTGTCACAGGCGCACTGGGTCTCCGCAAACACAATTGCGTGGAATATCGGGCGCATCCCCGGCGCATCGTACCGCCTGTACTATGCCCTCGACGGCGGGCTTGACCTGACCAACGACGGCATCCAGAACGGCGAGTACGTCGAACTGGTGCCGAGCCGTGAAGGTCTAAGCGACGACATACAGGCGAAGTTCCCGGCGCTGGCGCGCTTCAACGCCTACCAGATCGCCGATGCCGACCTCGCGCTCGTGCCGGACATTCTGCGCGGGCAAATCGCCGTTTCGGCGACCACCGCGCAAGGCGAACTCCTCGACGCGACTGGCGTGCAAATCCCCGGTGTGCTGGACGATATGTATGCTACCGACGCGCCGCTCGGCGTGACTTGGAGTGACGGTGTTCCGACCCTCAGCGTTTGGGCACCGACCGCGCGCAGCGTTCGGCTGCACCTGTTCGACGACGCTGCTGCCGACACCGAGGCGACGATCTTCGACATGGCGTATGACTCCGAAACCGGCGTGTGGAGTGTCACAGGCGAAGCCGACTGGAACTACAAGTTCTACCTGTACGAAGTCGTAGTGTACGCGCCATCGACCCGGCAGGTGGAAACCAATCTGGTCACCGACCCGTATTCGTTCAGCCTGTCCACCAACAGCGAACGCAGCCAGATCGTCGATCTTAACGATGCCGCGCTGATGCCCGAAGGCTGGCTCGACTACAGCAAGCCGGAACTCGATGCATTCGAAGACATCGTGCTCTACGAACTGCACATCCGCGATTTCAGCATCTACGATCAGAGCGTGCCGGAGGAACTACGCGGCACGTACCTCGCCTTCACGCAAGCCGACTCGTTTGGGATGCAGCACCTCGCCCGCCTCGCCGACGCGGGTCTGACGCATGTGCATCTGCTCCCGGCTTTCGACATCGCCACAACCAACGAGATTCGCGCCGAACAGCAAAACCCCGATCCAGTGGCGCTGGCAGCCTTCCCGCCCGACTCGGAAGAGCAGCAGGCGCTTGTCGGGGCAACCCGTGACCGCGATGGCTTCAACTGGGGCTACGATCCGTTCCACTACACGGCTCCTGAGGGGAGCTACAGCACCGATCCGAACGGCGCGCAGCGGATTCTCGAATTCCGCCAGATGGTCATGGCGCTCAATCAAACGGGGCTGCGCGTGGTCATGGATGTGGTCTACAACCATACAAACGCCGCCGGTCAAGGCGATAACTCCGTGCTCGACCGCATCGTCCCCGGCTACTACCACCGTTTGAATGCGCAGGGCGGTGTTGAAACAAGCACCTGCTGCTCGAACACGGCGACCGAACACGTCATGATGGAACGGCTGATGCTCGACTCGCTGGTGACGTGGTCAACCATGTACAAGGTGGATGGCTACCGCTTCGACCTGATGGGTCATCACATGCTCGACAACATGGTTCACGTGCGCGAAACGCTCGACAGCCTGACCGTCGAAAGCGATGGCGTGGACGGTTCAATGATCTATGTCTACGGCGAAGGCTGGAACTTCGGCGAAGTCGCCGATAACGCGCGCGGCGTCAACGCCACGCAGTTGAACCTCGGCGGCACGGGGATCGGCTCGTTCAACGACCGCATCCGCGACTCCGTACGCGGCGGCAGTCCGTTCGGTGGCTTGCAGGAACAGGGCTTCGTCAACGGCTTGTACACCAACCCCAGCGAAGACGAAACCCGCCCGGTTGAAGAACAGCTCGATCTGCTGCTGCTCTTCCAAGACCGCATCCGCGTCGGGCTGGCAGGCAACCTGCGCGACTACACCTTCGAAGGCGCTGACGGCACAGTGATCACGGGCGCAGATGTTGATTACAACGGCGCGCCGACGGGCTACACGCTCGATCCGCAGGAACACATCGTCTACGCGTCGGCGCACGATAACGAAGCGCTGTTCGACATCATCCAGATCAAAGCGCCGCTCACCACGTCGATGGAAGACCGCGTCCGCATGAACAGCCTCAGCATCGACGTCGTTATGCTGTCGCAGGGCGTGCCCTTCTTCCATGCCGGTGAGGAACTGCTGCGCTCGAAGTCCGGCGACAAAAACAGCTACGACTCCGGCGACTGGTTCAACCTGCTGGATTTCAGCTATCAGGATAACGGTTGGGGTCATGGACTGCCGCCCGCATGGACGACGCAGGAGAACTGGGAACAGTGGCAGCCGCTGCTGGCGAATCCAACCCTCGACCCGACCAGCGAACACATCCAGAGTTCGGTGACGCATTTCACCGAGATGCTGCAAATCCGCCAGAGCTCGGTGCTGTTCCGACTGCGCACGGCGGAAGACATCGTCAGCCGTGTGACCTTCCAGAACACTGGCGTCGATCAAATCCCCGGCTTGATCGTCATGAGCATCAGCGATCTTGAAGGCGAGAATCTTGACCCGGTGTACGGCTACGTCGTCGTGCTATTCAATGCCAGCAATCAGACACAAACGTTCACGCTGGACGGCGTGGCAAACTACCCGCTCGCGCTGCACCCGGTACAGGCAGCCTCGGCTGACCCGATTGTGCAGACCGCAGGCTTCGACGCCGCAACCGGTACATTCACCGTCCCGGCGCTGACAACGGCGGTCTTCGTCGCCACCGACGCCGACCTCCAGTAAAAGCACTTCGCAGGGGCACGAGCTTTCGTGCCCCTCAAGCACCATTCCGTCTGCCGCGTCGGAAGATCGTTCCGCGCGGCAGCGACCGATCCGACACCCACGGCGCATACGGTGCCATCGTCAGCGCTGCCAGCGCCAGCAGCACCCGGTCATAGTTGACGCGCCACCCTGCATAATCACACCATGCCCGTTCACGATCCGCTTTGACCGGCACGCCTGCCGCCACGAGCGCATCATACAGTTGATCGTACTCGAAACGGGCGACGCTGATCGGGTCTGTCGGGGCAGGATTCGGGTCGTAGTTGATGTTGAAAAAGTCGGCGATGCGGCGCAGTGACAGATACCCCGAGCGGATCATCAACTGCGCCTGTGGATCGCTCGGAATATCTACCGTCGAGAGGATGATCGACGCCGAATCGAGGATCGCGCCCGCTGCCGTCACCCACGAACGTCCCGGTAATGGCGACCGGAAGAAGACCAGCGCGGCTAAAGATGTATGGCTTTCTTCCAGTTCGGCGAACCACACCTCCCATAATTCCCACAGGTCGGTCATAGAGCGCAGCCCGTTGATGTTATACGCGCGGGTGATCATCTGCTCCGGGGAAGGGGGTGTACTTGCGCGGACTTCGAGCATCGTCACCAGCGCCTCGCGCTTCGAAAACGCGGAATACATCGCCGGGAGATAAGAAATCAGCAGCGCCACGATAATCAAGCCGAGCGCGGCTTCGCTGAACTCAAAGACCATACTGAAGGTGGTATCGAAGCGCTCAAAACCGAGCGTCAGCAGCGATGATCCGCTGAGCTTGAACGCGTTATACATCGGCATCCCTTCGAGACCCATGTAAATGAACATGTAGCCGATCAGGACGCCGCTCAGCCAGACAATCGGCAGCATGAGGAGCGTAAGCGGCGCATACATCGCCATGACTCGATCCCGCTCCTCGTAGGTAGTGACGCCGCGCATTCGCAGGCGAAAAACGAGGTTGGTCACACGAAAGACATAGCGCGTAATTCGTGTGTTTGCACTGCGCGGCAGCACAACGGTTTTCACAGCGGATAGGAAAGTTGCCGCAGCCAAATAGATGCCGAGCACCACACTCGCCATCCGTAGTCCAGCAGTCAGAATTTCAGACACGTTGAGCAGTCACCCCGAGTTTGTCTAGTGCAAGCAGGAGTTGTTCTCCGTCTTCGGGAGTATTGTAGACTTGGATCGATACACGGATGAACAACCGGTCATCCCATTCGATGACGGGGAGTTCGATGCGGAATTCATCGTACAACCGGCGTTTCAGTACTGCCGGGTCAGTCGGCGGCACAGCCACCGTGAACATCTGCCTGAAATGATCATTGTCGCACAAAGCCGGGAGTCCGGTGAGAGTCACAAGCCTGTCGCGCAGGTCTATCGCCTGTTGGTGACATTCCGCTTGAACGTGCTCCCAGTGGTGTTCCCGGAGAAACTGAATCGCCGCCGGAACGGTCAAATAGGCGGCGGGATCGCGCGTCCCCTGCATTTGCTGACGCGAGACGAACGTATCCCCGTGCGTGTAACCCCAACTCGTCATGAGCGGTTCAACCCACGTTTGATGTTCACGGCGCACATGCAGAAATCCCGCACCTTTTGGCGCGCACATCCACTTGTGACAGTTCCCCGTGTAGAAATCCGCGTCGATCTCGCTCAGATCGACGCGGATTTGCCCCGGCGCGTGCGCTCCATCGATCACGGTGAGGATGCCTGACTCGCGGGCGCGGCGGCACACTTCCACGACCGGGAAGATCAAAGCGGTTGGCGACGTGATGTGGCTCAAGTAGATGACACGGGTGCGCGGCGTCACCCCCGCCCAGAGCGCTTCGACAAACTCAGCATCCGACACCAGCGGCAGCGGTATTGAGCGCTTTTTGTAGACCGCGCCAGTCTTCGCACACACGCGTTCCCATGTCGTGTCGCACGCTCCATACTCGTGCGTAGTCGTCAAGATTTCGTCGCCCGGCTGAAGGCGCAGCGACCGCGCGGCGATGTTCACCCCGGCAGTCGCGTTGGGGACGAAAATCAGGTCATCGCGCTCCGCATTGAGGTAGTTCGCAAGCACCGCGCGCGCATCGTCGAGCAGCCCCTCGATGCGCCGCCCTAAAAACTCGACGGGCTGGCGCTCCAATTCGAGCTGCCAGCCTTGATAGATTGAGAAAACCGACCGGGGGCATGCCCCGAATGAACCATGATTCAAAAACACGATCTGCGGATCGAGCAGAAACAGCGATTTGTGCATTAGCGTGTGCGATACGTTCCCCGTTCCAGAACTCCGTTCGTGATATACAGCGATCCCCAACAACCCACATTGCCCCATGCAAACGCCGAGACTCCGAGAGCGTTAGGCGTCAGGCACTCTCCGGCGACATACGGTTGAAAAAGATCGCGTGCCGGATGCGTGGCGATCAAGAGCGCTGTGACATCTTCATTCAGCAACCGGCTTGCTTCAGCATACAACTGCGACCGGAGGCTCGCATCGCCGACGATGCGACCGGAGGCATCGAGCAAATCTGCCTCTGCCCAGCTTAGGTGTCGCGCCGCTTGCCACAACCCGATGGGGTTGGCGGGATCAAGATAGTCAAGCGAAACTGCGCTTAATGGCGCAGCCGCGCGCTGCGCGAAAAAGCCGCGCATGAACGCGGGTTCGTCAAGGCTGTTCACGGTGATCTGGACATTCAAGCAGTTTGAAATCGAGTTGACAGCGGCAACGATCAACTGTTCGGTCAGTTCAGAACGTCCGCTTAGGCGAACTTCGAGCGGAGGGAAATTGTCGCCGTTGGGGTAGCCTGCCGCGCTGAGCAGCGAACGTGCGGTCGAACATTCATACACCTGTACTGAGTCTGCGTCTCCGGTCGGTACGGGAAAGCCCGGAACGAGAAAGGATTGCTCTGCCATCGGCAGACGCGTACCATAGACCGCATTGGTGACTAGCTCCCGATCCAACGCCCGCGCGAACGCCAGCCGGACGTTGAAATTGTCAAACGGCGGCGTGGTTATGTCGAAAACGAGCAGATCGGTGCTGAAGTTGCCGCTCTGCGTGCGCAGTTGATTGGCAAGCGCCGGAGTTCCCGCGATAACCGGCATGTCCGTCGGCAGCAGCGCCGTGTCATGCACGCGATCCACATCCCCGTTCTGGAAAGCAAGAAAACTGCCCGTGATCTGGTTACCATAAATACCCCGGATTTCACGCAGATACGGACGCCGGAAGCCGGTATACGTCGGGTTGGCTTGCAGGACAAGGCGCTGACCCGGCACATACTCGCGCAGCACGAATGGACCCGACGAGACGCTGGTTTCCGGGTTGAGCAAGTACGCCGGGCTGCCGTAACGTTCCAGTGCCGCTGCCTGCATAGGTGCCCAGAAGCTGAACAACGCCGGGAGGATCGGGGTCGGCGCAACCGCACGCACACGCATCGATAGATCATTCAGCACGATAATGCTGATTTCTTCGGGGCGCAGCCGTCGCAGAACAGCCTGATCCCAACCCTGCACAATCCCTGACCATGCCCATGCAAAATCATAATCACTGTCCGGGTCTGCCATGTAGCGGTAGGTCGCCAGATAGTCGTACATGGTAAGCGGCGTCCCATCGCTCCACATCTGACCGGGGCGTAGGTAAAACGTCCACGACAGACCGTCGGCGGAAACTTCCCACCGTTCCGCAGCGCCGGGGATCAAGTTCAAGTTCGAGTCGAAAGTCACGAGCGGATCGCCGAGTTGATCGTAACCGTGCAGGTCGCAGATCCGCTCATAGACACTCACCGACGACATCAGCGCGGTTTCCCGACGGCTGCTGCTGCACAATTCCTGCCAGACCTGAAACTCGTAGGGTGCGGCGTCAGCGGGCAAACTGCGACCGTATACATCGACAAGTCCGGTTTGCGCCTGTGCCGCCATCGTGAACGACAATACACACGTCAGGAGGAATATCACAAATGCCGCGCGCTTGGACATGGTAGACTCCTTGAAACAACTATGCAGTGCTGGGATCAAAGCGGTTGAGTCTAAACAGACTGATGTCATGCGTCGTACGACCGTCAAACGCCAAATCGCTTAAGATACTGCCGATTACCGTGCTGAACTTGAAGCCGTGCCCTGAACAGGGCGAGGCATAGACGATGTGTGAGTATTCGGGGTGGCGGTCGATGATGAAATGTTCATCCGGCGTCATCGTGTAAATGCACACGCGTGACTGTTTGTGCTCGGCAGTCGCCCCCGGCAGATAGCGCGCTGCGAAATCGTCCAACTTCGCAATCTGCGTCAAATCCGGCACGCGCTCCCCGGTCGGATCGAGCGGCGCACCACCGTGCAGCGCCAATTTGAAACCCGATCCATCGACGCTGGGGATGCTGTAGATCATCGACCCGTAGGCGCGCCCCAATTGTGCCAGAAAGACCGGAATCCGCCCGATCTCGTAGGCTTCGGGCTGAGCGGGGATGAAGTAGTTTTCTTGCGCGGCAATTGGCTGGAGCGGGAGATTCAGCCCAAGCGCACCCATGAGCAGGCGCATCCAGCCCCCTGCCGCGATGATCAAGCGTCCCGCCGAATAGGTCTCATCTCCGGTGGTTACTTCAACGCCATCGACTTGGGGACGGATGGTAATCACGGGCGTATTGTCACGGATCACTGCGCCGCGCGCCTCAGCTAAGCGCAACTGCGCCAGCACGCAGCGTGAGGCGCGCAGCACGGCGGTGTCATCCTGCACGACGATTTGCATATCCGGCGGCAGCGTAAACTGCGGATAGCGCCGCGCCAGTTCATCGGCGTCGATGAGTTCGAACGGCACATTCATCGCCGACATCGCACTCAACGTTCGCGCCATATCATCGTCGCCGGGCGGCGCAAAGCTGATCCCGCCCGACATTAGCATTAAGCGTTCGCCTGCCTCGTCTTCGAGCGCACGCCACGCCGGGTAAGCTGCCCGCGCCAAGT
>JACSRG010000797.1 GCA_014879865.1 Anaerolinea sp. | reverse complement strand
TATCAGCCTCAGCGGCGGCAGGGTTGTCGTTGGCATCGGCGAAGCCCGCGCGGGCGCAAGGTACGCAGACGTTCTACATGGTCACATTCGTTTCGGGCATCGACTACTGGAAAGATTGTTACCGGGGCATGGAAGATGCCGCCGCCGCACTGGGAATCAGCACGGTCTACACCGGCACGCCGGAGAATGACATCACGGCTCAGGTGCGCGTCCTCGAAGAAGTCATCGGGCAGCAGCCAGACGGTATTCTGCTGACGGTCATCAATCCTGACGGTCTGCGCGCGACCATCGATTCGGCGATTGAAGCGGGAATTCCGCTGGTCACGTTCGACGCCGACTCTCCATTAAGCAAGCGCTATTCGTTCGTCGGCACCGGCAATTACTACGCGGGGGTCGTCGCGGCGCGTTGGCTTGGCGAACGTCTGGGCGGCAGCGGGCGCGTAGCGATCTCCAGCGTTGCGGCGCAGTTGAACCACGTGCAGCGGCGTCAGGGCTTCATCGATACGCTGGCGGCGGAATACCCCGGCGTTACCACCTCGGATGATCTGATCGTCGATGGGCAGAACAACAGCACCATTGCCGCTCAGGGTATGAGCGCCGTGCTGCAAGGGAACCCGGACATCACCGGCATTTTCGCCACTGACGCGAGCAGCGGTGTGGGTGTCGGGCAGGCGGTGCGCGAAGCGGGTCTGGGCGACCAAGTGACGATCATCGCGTTCGACTACGACGAGGGCACGCTCGATCTGATTGACAACGGGCAGTTGGGCGCGACGCTGGCGCAGGGCACGTGGCAGATGGGCTTCTGGGGTACGCAGATGCTTTATGCCGTCCGCAACAATATGATCCAGAGCGTGTCGGACTGGCTGGCGGCGGGTATTTCTCCGCTCCCGCCGAATGTCGATACGGGCGTCGTCGTGATTACGGCGGAAAACAGCCAGTATTGGCGCAGCGGCAGCTAAATTGCTTCAATTGGCGGGCACGGCAGCAGCTTCGGCTGGCAGGCTGTGCCCGCTTGCTTTGAGTTACCCGCATGTAGCCAGAAGGAAACCCTTATGCAACTGATGGAATTGCGCCGAATCGTGTGCGACTTGCACGCGGAACTGCCGAAGAATAATCTCGTCGCGTGGACGAGCGGCAATATCAGCGCCCGTGACCCGCAGACAGGCTTGGTCGTGATCAAGCCGAGCGGCGTCAAGTTCCCTGACCTTCGCCCCGAAAACATGGTCGTGGTCGATCTGGACGGGAAGATCGTCGAGGGCGACTTCAAGGCGTCGTCGGATACCGCGTCGCACTGCTACATCTACCGCCAACTGCCGCAGGTCAACGGGATCGTCCATACCCATTCGCGCTATGCGACTGCCTTCGCGATTGTCGGGCGGGAAATCCCGTGTGTGACGACGGCGATGAGCGACGAATTCGGCGGCACGATTCCATGCGGCGGTTTCGCGCTGATCGGCGGGGAGGAAATCGGGCGCGTGGTGGTCGATACGCTCAAGGATTCCCGCAGTCCGTCGTGCTTGCTGCAAAATCACGGTGTGTTCGCCGTCGGTAAGTCGGCGGAAGCCGCCGTCAAAGCGGCGATCATGACCGAGGATAACGCGGCTATCGTGTGGACGGCGCTCCAGCTTGGCACGCCGATTCCGATTGCGCCCGCCGATATTGATCGCCTCTATGACCGCTACCAGAACGTTTACGGACAATAACACAAGATCGGATTGATGATGCACGCCTTTCAAGAGTACGAAGTCTGGTTTTTGACCGGCAGCCAGCACCTCTACGGCGCGGAGACGCTCGCACAGGTTGCGGAACACGCGCAAGCGATGGTCAAGGCGTTGAACGAAGCCGCACTCGACGGTCGGTCGCTGGCAGCGAAGATCGTTTTCAAACCGGTTGTGACGGGACCGGATGAAGCGCTGGCAGTGTGTCAAGCCGCGAACACCGCCGCCGCCTGTGTCGGCGTGATCGCATGGATGCACACGTTCTCGCCCGCGCGGAACTGGATTGCCGGGTTGAGCGCTTTGCAGAAGCCGATGCTGCATCTGCATACGCAGTTCAACCGTGACATCCCGTGGTCAGACATCGACATGGATTTCATGAACCTCAACCAAGCTGCGCACGGGGATCGTGAATTCGGCTTCATGGTTAGTCGGATGCGCCGCGCGCGTAAGGTCGTCGTGGGGCATTGGAGCGAAAGCGACGTGCAGGCGCGGATCGATGCGTGGATGCGCGCCGCGTGCGCTTGGCAGGATGCGCAGAGTGCGCGCTTGGCGCGCTTTGGCGACAACATGCGCTCGGTCGCCGTGACCGAAGGCGACAAGGTCGAGGCGCAGATGCGTTTGGGCTATCAGGTACACGGCTATGGTGTGGGCGATCTGGTCGCGCTGGTCAACGCCGTCACCGAAGCCGATCTCGACGCGCTGATCGACGAGTATCAGTCCACTTACGCCATCGCGCCGGACTTGCGCAAAGGTGGCGAACGGCACAACTCGGTGCGCGAAGCGGCGCGTATTGAGATCGGGTTGCGGCGCTTCCTCGAACAGGGACACTTCAAAGCCTTCACCACCACGTTCGAAGATTTGCACGGGCTGGTACAGCTTCCCGGTTTGGCGGTGCAGCGGCTCATGGCGGACGATTACGGCTTTGCGGGTGAAGGCGACTGGAAAACCGCCGCGCTCGTGCGGGCAATGAAGGTCATGGCGCGCGGGCTGACGGGCGGCACGTCGTTCATGGAAGACTACACCTATCATCTGCACCCCGACGGTATGCAGGTCTTGGGCGCGCACATGCTCGAAATCTGCCCGACCATCGCCGCCGAACAGCCGCGTCTTGAAGTGCATCCGCTCGGCATCGGCGGCAAAGCCGACCCGGCGCGCTTGGTCTTCAACGCAGAAGTCAACCCGGCGGTCAACGCCGCGTTGATGGACATGGGCAACCGTTTCCGCATCGTCGTCAATCTGGTGGATGGGGTCGCTCCCGCCGAACCGCTGCCCAAGCTCCCGGTCGCACGGGCGCTGTGGAAGCCGCAGCCTGACCTGAAGGTCGCGGCGGCAGCATGGATTTACGCGGGCGGCGCGCATCACACGGGTTACAGCCAAGCGCTCACCAGCGAACACCTGTATGATTTCGCCGAAATCGCCGGGATCGAATATCTGCAAATCGACGCGGCGACCGACCTTCGTGCGTTCAAGAATGAACTGCGCTGGAATGAGGCGTATTACCTGCTCAAGACGAATATCTAGGGGTCTGTCGGGGCGCAGCCTGCTGTGCCCCTACCCAAAGAAATAACATCGTTTGCACCTAGGGTCTGTCTGCAAACTGCCCTCACCCTAAATCCCTCTCCCTCAGGGAGAGGGACTTCACCCCTTC
>JACSRG010000274.1 GCA_014879865.1 Anaerolinea sp. | reverse complement strand
GACCCACCCGCGCCGCTGGCTGAAGCCGTCCCAAACTGCGTTTGGGCAAGGCGTTTCATCCACTGCCGTCAAAACGGCGTGGCTTTCACGGGCTAAAGCCCGAATTCTGTAAGGAAAAACGATCCCTGCTCGACCTAATCAAAGATGCCGATCTTGCGCCCTAAATCGACTGCCTTGTTCTGCTGTGAGCGCATCATGTGCAGTCCTTTGCGCATACAGTACATGCCCCATAGGAAGGATGCGCCCCACAAAATTACGCCTGCATTGAAACGCAGAAAAACGAAGGCGATGAGCAGGAGTGCCGCCGGAATCACGCTGTATAAGTTCCAGCGATTGAGGTCTGCGTTGGCGGCGGCGGCGCTGGCGGCGGAACGGAAGTCTGAGAGCTTCTCCTTAGCGATATTGGGGAAGTTGTCAGCGCACAACGTATTGGCAAGCTGCCGCCATTCTCTGACATTGCGCGGTACTGGCGTGGACATAACACATCCCTTTCTTGCTGATTGACAAGTCCAAACACGCTGCAAATCGCCTGCTAGCCCAGCCCGGCACAAGTGGCGTCCTGATCACTGATCGGAACAAGCTGACGCTCTTCTTCTGTAAAATCACGCGAAAGGCGCGCGCAGACGGACTCCACGAAAGCGTTGTAGTCCACCTCCCACAGATTCGCAGTGTGATCCAGACTGCCCGTGAGGATATAGCCGCCGTCCGGCGAAAAGGCGATTCCCCAGACCGCAAGGCTGTGACCACGCAGCACGCGCACGACGCTGCCCGACGCGAGATCCCAAATGATGCCCGTGCGGTTCGCGCTGCTGGCGGCAAGCAAGCGACCATCGGGCGAGAAATCGAGGTTGTAGACGGAATTATTTAGCCCACCAAACAGGCGGATCAACTGACCGGTGGAGGCATTGATCTGCCAGACGTTTCCATTGACGCCGCTGGCGGCGATGAAACGACCATCCGGCGAGAAATCAACGTCGTATACACTCTCATCTACCGGGGTAAACTGCCACACAAGCTGCCCCATAGTGGCGTCCCACAGGGTGATATCCCCACCAGCGCTGCTTGTGACCACAAACCGGTCATCCGGCGAAAAAACTGCCCCATGCACTGCCCCGCTTGTGATCGTAAATGTTTGCACGACCTGTCCGGTGCTGGTTTCCCAGATACGAACCGTCGCATCTTCGCTTCCGGTCAGCACATAGCGACCGTCGGCGGAGAAATCAACCGCAAAGACGGTATTCGTGTGTCCTGTGAAAGCGCGCACCTCACTTCCAGTCGTCACATCCCATAGACGAGCAGCAGCATCCGAACCACCCGTCAAAACGTAGTTCCCGTCGGGAGAAAAGACGCCGCTGTAGAAGGCGCTGTGATGTCCGTCGAACGTGAGCACAACTTGGCGCGAGGCGAGACTCCAGATGCGCGCCGTGCCATCGGCGCTCGTTGTAAGCGCGAAGTCGCCGCGCGGTGAGTAGGTTACGTCGAAGACCTCGCCCTGATGCCCCCGGAAAATCCCGATATTGCGGTCAAAGGCGACCGACCATAATTTCACCGTTGCATCGGCACTGCCCGATAGAATGGTCGTGCCGTCAGGGGAGAAAACGGCGCTCCACACGCGGGCAAGATGCGCGGTGTAGCGATTCACCTCCAGCCCGGTCGCGGCGTCCCATAAGCGAATCGTGTGATCGCTGCTGCCTGTCAGAAGATAGTGTCCGTCCGGCGAGAAGCCAACCGTTCGGACGGAACTACTGTGCCCGCGCAGCGTAAGGATCGGGCGTCCGGTACTGGTCTCCCAGAGGATCGCGGTGTTGTCGATGCTCCCCGTGAGGATGCGCTGTCCGTTGGGAGAGAAGGCAATACTGTAAACCCCATTGGTATGACCTTGATAGGTCTGGAGAAGTCGTCCTGTTTCGACTTCCCAGAGAGTTGCTTGATTACCCAAATTTGGAATGAGAAGGCTTGCGCTGTCGGGCGAAAAGGCAATGCTGCGCCCGGTATTATTTTCGGCAAACATACGAATCAATTCGCCGGTTTGCGCATCCCACAAGCGGACGCTGTTGTCCGTCGTCGCGATGTATCTGCCATCGGGCGAAAAGGCGACCCCCATTGTCTCCCCGTCCTCTCCCCCTTCCAAACTGAAAAGCGGTTCGCCAGTCGCCGCATCCCACACGCTTGCCGTCATGTCTTCGTGAGCGGTAGCGATGCGGCTGCCATCGGGCGAAAAAGCGACAGAAAAGACCTCGCCGGACGAACCATCAAAGCTGCGTATCTGCTGCCGGGTGGTGACCTCCCACAAGCGGGCGATTCCGTCGGCGCAGCCCGTCAAGGCGAAGCGTCCATCCGGGGAGAATGCCACCGAATAAACCGTATCGGGATGACCGTCGAAGGTGGCAATCGGAAGTCGCGATGCGGCTTCAACCAGCGCGCCATCGGCAACGGGATCATATTGTTCATGCAACGAGCGAATCGCCAGCAGCACGGCGAATTCATCGTTGCCAATTGGATTACGCAGTTCCGCGACCGCCTGCGCGGCTAACTGTCGGGCAAACGCGAGCCCCGTCTGAGCAAGTGCTTCATTGCGACTTAAAAAGACACTGATGAGCAGTAGCAGCGAAGTGAACAGAAAGATCGTCAACACACCCATCACGGCGCGCTGCAATAGAAGCGTCCGGCGCTGCTGAAGTTCGCGCTCAGTTCCCTGTCGCTGACGCTCATCAAGGCTGGCGACGACGTAAGCCTGTTCGTCCTTGCTCAACGTGATCCGCCCATTGGCAATCAACGCCTCAAACTGCGCCAGACGCCCTCCGGTCGCAAGGAAGTCGGGATCGCGCTGAGCATTGAGCCATTCTTCGGCTGCCGCCATGAGCAGGCGTTGAACCCGGATGTCCTCGCGGCTTTCGTCAAGCCACACGCAGAGCTGCGTCCAGTAGCGGAGCAAGGCTTCATGCGCGATTTCGACCGTCGGGGTGCGGTTTGCGGCATCGTAATCGAGCAGCAGCAGCCGATTTGCCGCATAAACGTCAAGCAGTTCGTCGAGCAAATCCTCGTCGGCTGTCAGGGCGTCCAATTCCGTGCGCAAGACACGGCGGCGGGTATCTTCGACGCCATCGCCCAACGTGACCAACCGCAGGAACAACTGGCGCACAATCGCTTTGTCGGAATCAGTGTGTTCCTGATAGAGTTTGTCGGCGTGTTTGGCTAACCCACCGATCACGCCGCCAAGTTCATCATAGGCGGCACGCGTAATCGTCAATCCATCACAGCGATCAAACAATTCAGTCAAGGTGAACTGAAGCAGCGGCAGCGCGCCGGGTTGGTAGTTCACGTCGCTGATGATCGAGGCGACCAACCCCGGCTCGAACGAAGCACCGACCCGCTCGGCGGGCGCGACGATGGCGCGCTCCAACTCCTGTGGCGAAAGCGGAAGCAGAGTCACCATCCGCGAACGCACCATCTCGCCAAATTCCGGGTAGATCAACGGGCGATCATAGAAGTCGGCGCGCAGCGTGATCACAATCCGCACGCGGCTGTGAAGTCCGAGGACAGCACCCCCGAGCAGATTCAAAAATTCCACGCGCGCGGCTTCGGTGTAAACCTGCGTGAATAACTCTTCAAACTGATCGACGATCAGGACGAGTTCTTTGTCCATCCCCGGTAAGATCAGGTCGGCGGCACGGACTAAGCCGTGACGGTCACGCTGCAACTGTTCGCGCAAATTGATCGCCGCGTTGGGCGCTAATTTCATGAGCGCGATTTCAAGCGAGTCGAGCGGACGGGACCCCGGCAGCATTTCCGCGACATACCAGTGTTCCGGTTGCAGCAGATCGCCACGCCAGAAGGCAGGCACCAAGCCCGCATGGACAAGGCTGGATTTTCCGCTGCCACTTGCGCCGACGATAGCAAGGAAGCGGGCGTATTTCGCCTCCCGCGAGACCGGCAGTGCGGTGACTTGTCCCATGTGTTCCAGAAGTTTCTGGACGACGGTTTCGCGTCCGAAAAAGTCCTGACAATCCTCCTGTTTGAAAGCGAGCAGCCCTTTATACGGATTGATGGGTTTAGGCGCGCGGACGGACGCTGGAGTGTCGCGCGTGGGGTGCGCCGGGGCGATCAAATGAAGTTCACGCGCACGGATGATCGCCTGAACGCGATTTCTGGCTTGCAGTTTCTCGTAAATCTGCGAGTTGTACCATTTGACGGTGGCAATGGACAGGAAAAGTTCCTGCGCGATCTGCTGATTCGTCTTCCCATCCACAAGGCGCTGAAGGACTTCGTGTTCCCGCAGCGTGAGGGTTTCCTCGACGGACTGTCTTGCGTGCGCGGAAGGGAGCTGCGCCGCCTCGCGAAAGGCAGCGGCGAACGCTAACATGTCCGCGTAACGCAGTGCGGGATTTTTTGCGGTCGCCTTTTGCAACACGGCATTGATGGCATCCGCCAGACGGGGCGGGAGCGTGGTCAGCGGTGGAAGCAGGTCGTTGAGATGCTTATGCAACCGCTGTACGGGTGGCAGGTCGGGGAACGGATGCTGCCCACTCAACACTTCGTACAGCAAGAGTCCGAGGGCGAAGATGTCCGAGGCGGGTAAAGCTGCCTCGCCCCGGATTTGCTCCGGCGCAAGGTAATCGGACGGGGGAGACGGCAGATCGAATGCTGTCAGCGCCGCCGCATCCTTGAGCGCCGATAGTTCAAAATCGACGACGTATACGCCGCCATCTTCATCAAAAAGCAGATTTTCCGGCTTCAAGCTGCCATGCACGATGTTCATCCGGTGAGCGCTGTGCAGCGCCGACGCCGCTTGATCCAGAAACAGGCATGCCCGTTCGACGCTCCATGCGCCGTGTGCGGCTGCTTGGCGCAGATTGCCCCCGCGCAGCAGCCGCATGACGACCGCCGCCGAGTCTTGATCTCGCCAAAAATCGTGAATCGGGACGACGTGCGGGTGTTCCAGCCGGGCGATATGGCGCAGATTGGATTCAAACAAGCGGATAAACTGAGGTTGATTAGCGAACTGCGGGTCGATCACTTTGATGGCGACTTCACGGTCAAGCGCCGTATCAAGCGCCGCGTAAACCGCGCCAGCCCTGCCCGCTCCGAGGTATTCGCGAAGGTCATAACCCTTGATGGTTTTAGCGCTGGTTGTGCTCGTGAAGTCGTTCATCTAGTCCTCAAGAAGCATAATCTATTCGGCTGCCCCACCTTGAATCGGGGCAGCCGATCATCACAACAATAGCCTATCCTTAGATTGTTATTCTACAGGCACAAATAGAATCGATCCGAATCGCCCCGCCAACCTCCGCCAGCAGCAGCGAACTCATCATAGCTGGGGAAGACGATTTCCCAGACCACCTTGTCCTCATCCGTTACGTTCAGCATGGGCGCGTCGATAGTCGCGCAGGTTCCCAGCCTCCCGAACGAAGCCACCGCCACCATCGAGTAATCCCCCTGCGGAAGCGTCATCTCAAACTGACCATGCTCGTCGGAAACAGTCGTGTACACGGTCATATCGGCGAAGGCAGCATCGCCGAGCAGCATTCCCATCGTCGCGACCCCATTCTCAGCACTCCGCCGCGTAAATCCGGTGTCAACTGCCAACGTCACAACATCCCATTGCCGACTACTCAACGTTCTGGGTTCGTAGGGAACTGCCAGCACGTCAGCGCCAGCAAGCGGCTCGTCCTCAAAGGTCACCAAGCCGGAAATCGTGGTGACCTGCTCGTCCGAGACTTCCGTCGCCTCTACCTGAACAGTTGGCGTTGGGCGCGCGGTCGGCGTGAACGTGGGCGTGGGTTCGACGACGAGCGGCGGCTCGATCAACGTGATCAGCGGGAAGTCCTCAAACTGGAGTTGGAACGTGTCATTGATCGAGGCGGTAGGCACGGTGAACAAAAGCGTGAATTCCGCCTCTTCATTTCGAAACGCCGGGTTGAGATCAAGCAAATTTGAGACAATCACAAACTCCTGCCCGTTTTCGCCAGTGACAATTCCGTTGAGGGGAATACGGTTTCCGTTCACGTCGAGGAGTGCGAGACTGGACAGCGCAAACGCGGACTCCGGCACTTGGTATCTCCCAGAACCTGCGTTGGCAGGCGCAAGCGAAAATGGTGTCATACGATTGCCAGAAGCATCGATGATCGTGAGATGAACCAGCGGAGACTCCGTAGTCGGCACCTGACTCCTCTCATAATAGGGAACGCCGTTCACGACGAGCGAACCTGAGGGAAGCGTTACCCCGGTCAGCCGGTTATGGATGGTGATTGAGACTAGGAGGAATGTATAGCCTGACTGCGGCACAGCACTATATCCCATCATGACGTCGACATGATTGGAGTGCGAGACGGAATTCACCATGATTTCCCACTTCTCACCAGCGACGGGTACGCCCATCGTCAGCAGCGGCGCATCGCCGGATGGGGTGGCTCGCGGCTGCGGCGTATTCGTCGGCGCAAAAGCCGTTTGAACTTCTGCCGGGATGCGAATACTGTTGAGGATATTCAGGATTTCGCCCCGGTAGCTCGCGAAATCGTCCGTCAAGACAAAGGCGATCAATAGTTGATCATCGGTGTACAGCACAGCCGCCATGCCCAGATTGAATTCGGCAAGCTGCCCTTGATACAGTCCCCCGAACACATAGTCTTCCGGTAAGGCTGTGAGCGTAAGGGAAGATTCTAGACCGACACTGAGCAGCACCGGCATCAGCATCTCAGCGACACTTTCCATCGGCAAGCCAGCCAGTTCGGTGACATCAACGGCGGCGATGAGACCAGCGACGCCCACAGCAGCAAGGCTGCTGCTGCCGTCGAAAGAACCGGCGATCATTTGGAGATTCGCTTCGGACGACCCGAAGACGAGTCCATCCGTAAAACCCTCTTCGACATACGTATCGCTGGCGTAGCCTGCCGGTAGCCGCAGGGAGAAAACACCCGCATCATTGGCGACCACTACCGACGAGGATGAAGTATCCGATGCGCTGGGCGCGGGTAATGAACTACAAGGTGCTGTCTCCGTCACCACGTCGGAGCGGACGAACGAGCCATCGCCAAGCTGAAACCAGACATAGCCGTCCGTGCCCATTTGCTGCGCGATGCCTTCCGCCGTCGTACCAGCAGCAAGCTGACCGACGGTGTCGTAGTTCGTCCCGGCTCCGGCGCGTTTGTTGACATCCCGGCTGGCGCTGATCACGCAGGCGGCTTGCGCTGACGAGCCGGTGATGCCGACCATCCCGGTTAGGATCAGGCAGGCGACGAGCGTCACAGCGAACAATTTCGATAATCGATGCGTATGCACAGTTTTTTTCCTTTCGTTGGGTGCGCGCTAACTGCCCGCCGGGATGCCGAAGATCAGAATATGGTGTTCTTCACGGTTGTCGGTATCTGTGTACTGACCGGCGACAAGCGTTCCCTGCGGGCTAAAGATCACGCTGAAGACGGGAGTCACGTCCATCAGTCCAAGCGGATCGACGATATCGCCCGTTTCCAGACTCATGAAGCGGACTGCGCCCGTATCCTCTCCGCCGCCGAACGCAATCAGGGTAGATGACGGATCGAAGGCGGGGTTAGCGAACAGCGTCGGTATCACACGGACTTCACCATCAGCCACCGTGACGATCTTCCCGCTTTCCATTCCAAACGTGATCCAACCGGGAAGGGCAACGCTGTTCTCACCATGCAGATAGCGACCATCCGGGCTTGCCGACTGGATCACCATCGGCAGCGCCCAACGCGCATCCTCCTCGCCCGTCGTCACATTCAGCACATGGATCGCGGCGCTGCTCCATTCGGGCGAGTCGTCGGTCATGGTGAGCGTGTCATAGACGAGCTGTGAACCATCGGCAGTGAAGAACAGATTGCCGAGAACCCCTTGATCGACTGCGACGGTCAGCAGGTCTTCCATGCTGCTCAAATCGACGACGTGGACAACCGCCGAGGGGAAGCCTGTCCCACTCTGGTTGAAGTTCGACCATGTGGTCGTCGCGTTGATACTGTAGGCAAACATGCTGCCATCGGGACTGAAGGCGAAATCGTTCAAGTATTCCTCGGCGTAAGCGTCACTGAAGACGATTTCCCCGCTCAGCGCATCGACGAGGATCATTTGCCCCGTGCAGCCGCCGACATAGCAGCGATCAACTTGATCGATGGCGATCAGGTGGTCGTCGGGGCTGAGGACAAGCCCCCCCTTCAGCGTGGTCAGCACCTCGGTTTCCATCGTCTCCATGTCCAGCACATGAAGCCCGTCGTCATCCGAGAAGTAGAACAGGCTTTCATCCGACGTAAACGCATAGCCGTCGAAGTCGCCGTCGATCAACTGCATGTCAATCGCGCCGGTGAAACTGTTGTAGAGCGTCACACCGCTGTCGGAGGCGACGACAAGACGGTCGGTGACGGGCGTGAAGCGCATCCCGAATCGCTGCGCCATTATGACGATCTCGCTGATCGACGTTACCTCCCCGGCGTTATCGAATGTAATCGCCTGTGGCGCAGTCGCCTGTGCCTGTACGGTGCTTGAGATGAGCGCGAACAAACATCCGACGAAAACCATGAACACAAATGACTTGCGCATCTTGCCCTCTTTCCGATAAGAGCGTGTTTGAAAATTCCCCTTCGCCTGCGCTCTAAGTAAAGTTGGTTGATCTCAATACTGGTTATGAAGGCGGGACGACGACAGGCACGGCGGAGCAATCGCCGCGCGTGGTGACATAGGTGCTGATAACCCATGCCTGCCCGGCGCTGCCTACGTTGATCTGCCACCAGACGACACCGTCGCCGTCGGTATTCTGACCGGTCACGGCGTATGCCGTACCGCTCTGAATGCGTCCGACCACGTCGTAATTCACGCCCGCTCCACCGCGCAGCCGCAGCCCGCTCGTTTGCGATGCCAGCGTGCAGGCGGCAGTAGTCGCGGGATCGACGGTTGGCGGTGCAGCAGGAGGTGCTGCGGTCTGCGGGACGGCGGAACAATTGCCGGAGGTTACCGAAAAGGTCGAAATGACCCAGCCCGTCCCAATATTGGGTACGGTGATTTGCCACCAGACGACCCCGGCGCTGTCGCGCCCCTGCGCGAGAACCGCGAAATTCTGGCGAGCTGGCAGCGTGCCGAGGACGGCGTAGGTTGTTCCCGTGCCACCACGCAACCGGATACCACTCCGGGCGGCGCGCACCATACAGGCGCCGGTCGAGCCGGCAGGTGGGTTGCCGCCGGGTTGTCCACCCGACGCAGCTAGACACGGGTTATCCGCCGTGAGATCGGCGATCAGGTCGCCGTCAACGGTTACGACGGCGTGAAGCGGGTTGCGTGCGCCCGCCCAATCAGCGGATGGCACACTAAACGAAGGCAATCTCTGCCCGTCTACGTAACCAGCGAAACCAGCGAAGATATCCACCGTTCCCTGCGAAATGACGCGCTGATTTGCATCGGTGAGGGTGTACTGCACAATCCCCGGACGCCAGAATGAGACCCATTCACTATCATCATACGGGGACGATGCGACGCTCCAGTCGCCGCAGTTCCGGGCATCGCCCGAAAAATAGAGGTTTCTGAATGTGCCACGCGCCCCCGCTTGCACCGGGGTGATGCTGACAAGAACGAGTACGGCGAACACGATCACAAATAGTCGTCCAGCGGTGAGCAATTTATTCATTTTTCATTCTCCTAAAAAAGCATCCCTGTGGTGCGGATGAGCGAATCACTGGTTGGACTGTGGCTGCTCTGAGGGCAGGGCATCAGGCACGGCAGTCGGCGTGACGGCAGTTTTGGCGGCTTGGGCGACGGGACGGGTGTCGGCGTGAGCGACAGCATCATGCAGGAGCGGCGCTTGTTCAGGAGTGGTCTTCAGCGACAAGATCAGCCAATGCTGATCGAACGATCCGCGCGCGCTGGTAAAGGACGCCTTAAAGTAAGCGGTGGATTCGAGGAAGCCGCACTGACACTTTGAACAGTGATGAAACGTGGTTTGGATATCTGTCCCGGTGTTTGTCTTTAGCGACTCGACGATGGGCGGGATTCCCTGCTGCTTGGCATATTTCGGCAGCGGTTCGGCATTATCCCATGAACTGGGCGACAGATCTCCGGACGTCATGGGGCGGCGACAGAATTCACAGAAGCGCGCCCTCTCAATTTCGGCAAGCGCGGCTCGCGGGGCGCTCGTCAGGCTAAACCAGAGTCCTGCAGCAAAGAAGGCGAGTGCGATAAACTCGTCGCTGATCTGAATTCCGATGATCGTGAACTGACGATAGCGAAAAACTTGATTAAGTTCAGTGAAGAACGGACCTAACCAGATCGCGCTGACAGCGATGATCGACGCAATGCATGCAGTCGTTGCGATCAAGAGGACAGTTTGAACATCATGAACGCCGGTGCGTTTGGCGATACTGCCGACCATAATGCCGCTGCCACCGCCAAGCAGCACCCATGAAATGATCACACCGCCAATCGTGACCGGAAAGAAGATCATGAAAAAACCCGAAGATCTAGTGGCATCACCAGCGATCACCCCGGTTAGCCAGCGAGTGATCTCGAAGCCGAGGATCATCAAGATCGTGCCGACGACCGCCGCCGGCACGATCCCGAGGATCGTCATGATCAGCCCGCCGGGTGACCAGATTCTGGCTTGGTAACTGGTGGGCCACTCAGGAAAGCGCTGCCGCAGCTTATAGACCGCAAGTTCGGCACCGTCCTGATTTGGAAGCAATACTTTGTTGCCGTAAACAATATTGGATGCCATGATTTTTACCTCGGGCTTGTTTTACGTCCAGTTCACGGAGCGACAATTGACTGTAACCAGCTTAGAAGATCCGTGATCGTGACATGATTTCCACTCAAAACAGTGAGGTTATAGGGCTCTGTCTGGCGGCAGTATCGCGGAGCCGTACCGGATACTGTTCCCTGCCGGATAACCGCCCCCGTTTGTGCCACAACGATCCGAATGTCGATCTGATACTCATATCGGGTGATGCTGGGTCCGTTGTACAAACACGTTTCGATGGCAACGCGCCGTTCAGCACCTACACAGGCAACCAGTTGAGCCGCCGCATAGGTGCGACCGACTCCCCAGTTCCCAATTTGGTTGTTCCACGAATGCACGCCACCCGTCTCATTGAGCAGGAGAACTGGATGGACGCCAGCGCCCGGCGTATATGCGGCGGCATCGGGCGCGCTCGCCCCGCTGCACGCTCCAAGCACGGCGTTTTGAGCAGCTTCCACATCTGTCAGGGCATTCACATCACCGCTGATCGTCAGCAACCAGCCGGCTGCCCATGCGTTTTGACCCACATAATCGAATCGCACCCACATTGAATTTCCACTTCCCCAGCGCCCGTTGAGGGTTATCGTTGTACCCGGCGCTAGCTGTCCGAGCGTCGCTGCTCCGGTGTTAGGGGCGGAACGAACATTGAGCGTGCTGCTGTTGACTGCCGTCACCGAACCGGGCGCAGGCGGAGACGCAGCGGGTGGACTGACGACCGCGCCGCCGACAGGCAGCATATCGACATTGCCAGTCCAGTTCAGTAAGAACGTGGCGATCCAACCGACGGTGCCGTTGTAATTCACCTGTACCCACGAACTATCCTCGTTGCGTCCAATACCCGGTAACGTAGTGTTGTAAGGCACAACGCCGAGACTGCTAAAATCTCTGCCCGGACCACTGCGGAGCTGCACATTATCCGTGGTCGTTACCATCACCTCTGATTGAGCTGATACGGTAACGGCAAGGCTCATGATGAGAATGATCACGATGATGAACGGAACGCGATACCTGTACATGACGCTATCCCTTACACGATCTGCATGATGAGAGTGGGATTCTTCGCAGAATGGGGTATTCTGCCTGTCTGAATCAGCCTTACAGAGCAGCTTCGATCCGTCGCTCTGCAAGGCGAATGGGAATTAGCGGCACACGTCAAAATTGAGTTCAAGCTGAGGCGATTCGCTGCCCGTGATCTTGATATCGCCGTCGTCCAGCAGTCCTGCATGGAGGGAGTGATCGCCGCTGTTGGAAGTGGAGCTAAAGATCATCCAATCGCCGATGACATCGATTCCCGGCAAAACACAGCTATAGCCTGAGGGATAACGGATCGGAGACCAGCTAACGCTGACACTGAAGGTACCCGGCGCGAGACCTTCGAACACATAGCTTCCAGAATCATCCGTTTGAGTTTCAGCCAGTTCTGCCCGCGGGTCATCTGCGGCGAGGGTTGCATCCCTCAGAATTACCGTTGCGCCAACGAGTGGCAAATCGTCGTTTAGAAGCACTGTGCCGTGAATAGCTGCCGTTGTAGCTTCCTCTGCTGCATTTTCGCCAGCCGACCACAAGCGAATCACGCCGTCACTGCCAGCCGCAGCGATGAGGGTTCCATCCGGGCTGAAGGCAGCGGCATTGATTGACCCGCCTTCGATCACCTCGAAAACTGCAAGCTCGCTCTGTGACTCGACATCCCATAGTCGAACCGTACCATCCATGCTGCTTGACACCAGCAGCGATCCATCCGGACTAAACGCCACCCCGGTGACGACATCGGCGTGACCAGCGAGTGCCGCGATCTCCGTGATGCGGTTCAGCTCCGTCATATCCCACAGGTGAACCAGTTGATCCGTGCCGCCCGAAGCGAGGATCGTTCGATCCGAATTGAACCCGGCAGCGTAGATCATGTCGTTCTCGTCGTTGTAGCTGTCGAGCGCGGCACTTGTCCAATAGCGGGTTGCGTTCTCATCCCACACTTCCAGACCCTCTGTACCGCCCGTGATCCGAAGCGCGCCATCGGGACTGTATAGCGAGAAGCGTTCGGTACAATCGCACTGAATAAACATCTGGGAACCATAGCCTTCATCAAGCGGAGCATCGATGCTAAGCAGCGGACGTCCGCTCATATGGATCTCCGTTCCATCCGGATGGAAGGCGACCGAATAGAAGCCAATCGGCTCGTCAAGGGGAATACCGGTCATATTCCGCAGCGTGCTGGCATCGCCCGGCGAAACGCTTGAGGCTGCGACATTTTGAATCCTCATTTCGGCGATAGCAGGCGAAAGCGCATCTGCCACATTGATCATCCAAACTTGAAAGTCACCGCCGCCCGACGCAAGGAAAGTTCCATCAGGATTAAAAGTGACCACGTAGGCAGCCGCTTCATGCAAACTTAGGACAATCGGGTTATTCAAGTCTGCCAACTGCCACAGCCGCACCGTGCCGTCGTCCCCGGCTGATGCCAGCAGCGATCCATCGGGGTTGAGCGTAACGCTGTTGACCGCGCCGTCGTGCCCGGTCAACGACAGAACTTCTGTCACCGATGAGGCGTTATCCACTGTAATGATGGGAAGGTTGGCGAGCACTTCGGCGTCAATTTCTTGAGCAGTCGTCGCAGTCCCCGAAAGTGAGAGAAACAGACCAATGGTGATGCCGAATACGAAAAAAACTAACTTGTTCATCATGAACACCCTTTTCGCAAAATACGCTGCCGGTACCGGGACGCCGACCTGCAAGCGTAGGCATGCAGACAAATACATATTCGAAGTATATGGTCTGCGAATTTATTGTCTTTATCTCGTGGCAAAATCCCGACTTTTTCCCAACCCGGCTTAAGGGAGGTAGTCATCGAGCATGTTAAGATAGGGACACGCAACAAGTTAGTGTAGGAGAA
This sequence comes from Anaerolinea sp., assembly GCA_014879865.1. Classification (GTDB taxonomy): domain Bacteria; phylum Chloroflexota; class Anaerolineae; order Aggregatilineales; family Phototrophicaceae; genus Flexifilum. Next base: position 3,594 of record JACSRG010000274.1, on the reverse strand, counting down.
CCAACTATGACTCAGCCGGGACAAGATCAACCGAGCGACTTCCCGAAGATCGGCGCGCCTGCGGTGCGAGCGCTTAACGGCGCGGGGCTGTATCGCCTCGCCCAACTGACCGAAATCACCGAGGCGGAACTGCTCAAGCTGCACGGCATGGGACCCAAGGCGATTAAGCTGCTGCGGGAGGCGCTGCACGCACAGGGACTCGACTTCGCGCCGCCGCAGTAACGCCACAGCAAACATTAATCTAGACACAGCCCCCTAATTGAATAGTTTGTGCTAGATTCACTGCGTCGGTTCTTAATCAACTTAGAAAGGGAACAAGATGCAGTTTAAACGCACGTGTTTGTTTGCATCGCTGCTTCTGCTGGTACTCGCCGTAACGCCAGCGTTCGCCCAAGACGAGTTACCCGACGCCGAAATCCAAGATGATGAAGGCGGAGTCGTCTTCGTCACCGGTCAGCTTGCCTACTCGAACCCCACCCTGCCGGACTTTGGCACGCAGCCGATTGTCTTCCTCGGCGACATGTCGGAAATCTTCGGCGGCGAGTTCGTCTTCTCGACCGAGTACATCAACCTCGAATCGCCGCAGTTCCTCGCGACGATCACCTCGCCGATCACCGAGTCGCCGTTCACGTTCGAGCTGCGCCTGCCGATTGACCCCGGCGGCGTGCTGGCGGATGTGGACAACGACGGCGAGTCGGACACAGGCGTCTCGCTCTACAACCTGAACTTCACGTTCAACGGCGTCGGCGATCCGTTCGTGGACAACCGCGAATTCATCTACTACCGGTCGAGCAGCCAGAGCCTCGACTACGAGACGCTGTATCAGGTCAACGGTGGGCGCGTGCTGGTGTGGTCGCCGGATGCTGAACAGGGCTTCCCGTCCGGTTTCGGCGACGATGGCGAACTGTTCACGGAGGATGATCCGACGGTGGGCATCCCTGAGGGCTGGACGGTGGTCGATCTCGATACCGAGCCGTTCACGTTCATCCGCTCACGCGAAGCCGAAGTCGATATCATCGAGTCGGCGGGCGAAGAACTGCCCGATTTCTCGGACATGGGCTACACCGAAGCGTTCTCCGCCCTGCTCGACATGATGGAGAACGAATACGCCTTCAGCGAGTTCAAGGAAGTGGATTGGGAGGCGATCCGCGCCGAATACATGCCGCTGTTCGAGCAAGCCGAAGCGGACAACGATTCCGAGGCGTACCAGCTAGCGCTGGAAGACTTCGCCGAGAACGCCATCCCTGATGGGCATATCGCGGTCGCATCACAGTTCCTCGTGGCGCAAGGGCTGCCCGCCGACATCATGGGCGGCTTGGGCATCGCGATTGTCGAACTGAGCGATGGGCGTTTCATCGTCAACTACATCGGTGAGAACAGCCCCGCCAGCGACGAGGGGATCGAGCCGGGCGCGGAAATCCTCGACGTGAACGGCGTCGCGGTCGCGGATGCGATTGAAGACCTGCCGGGGCTGAATCCGCCGTACAGCAGCGATACCCTGCGGCGGCTGGAACAAATCCGCCAAGTGATGCGCTTCAACGTCGGCGACGAGGTGGAGATCACCTACCAGAACCCCGGCGACAGCGAAGCGACGACGGTCACGCTGACGGCAGTCGAGGAAAGCGCCAGCCGCCTCGCGTCGCGCAACAACGTGTACGGCGTACCGCGTGGATCGAATCTGCCCGTCGAGTATGAAGTGCTCGAAAACGGCTACGGCTACATCGCCATTTACAGCTTCAGCGATGATTTCCTCGTGAGCGTGCTGCTGTGGCAGCGGGCGCTGGCGCTGTTCAACGCGCTGGAAGTCCCCGGCATCATCATCGACATGCGCTACAACAACGGCGGGTCGCCGGATATTTCTAACCCGATGCTCGGCTACCTGTTCGACGAGGAAGTGTATGCCGGGACGAGCGCGTTCTACTTCCCCGACAGGGGGGCGTTCGAGATCAACCCGCTGTACGAGACGACGATTGAACCCGCGCCGAACGAGGCGGATCGCTACCGGGGTCCCATCGCCGTGCTGATCTCGCCCGCGTGCTTTAGCAACTGCGAGTTCTTCACCTACGCGCTGACCCTGCGCGACGATGTGGCGGTGGTCGGCTACTACCCGACGGGCGGACTCGGCGGCGGGATTCAGCAGTTCGCCATGCCGGACGGCGTGTTCGGTCAGTTCACGGTCGGGCGGGCGCTCGGCGCGGACAACGAAATCCACATCGAAGGGACGGGCGTCGAACCGACGCTGGTCGTGCCGGTGACGGAAGACACGGTGTTCAGCGAAGGCGATCCGCTGCTGGACGCGGCGGTCGAATGGTTGGACGAGCAGCAGTAGGGGAAAACAGCTTTATTAGCCCTCACCCTGCAACCTTCGGTTGCCTCCCTCTCCCTCAGGGAGAGTTCGCCGCAGGGGGTTCAAACCCCCGGCGGCGGAATGGCGACAATCAAATGCCGGACAAACCTTTTGAGCGTCGGACGGACGCCCCGTTGGGCGTCCCTACTGTGCGGGCTGCGTGAGGTATGTGTACAGATGCAGCACGTAGGGATCGGGGAGTTCTTCGGCGCTGAAGGCGGGCATGTCGCCTCTGCCGACGCGCACCTGCTCGTAGAACGCCTCGAACGTCACCGTTGTGCCGCGTAGGGCAGGTTCGCCATCTGCGCCGCCCTGCGCCTCTGCGCCATGACAGAAGGCACAGCGGAGTGTATTCCACAACGCCGCGCCGACCACCGGATCACCGGCGGCGGGCATTGCCTGCGGCGCGAAGATCACCTGACGATGCGGGACGATGGTGTTGATCGCCGTTTGTGATGACGTGATAAAGGCGAACAACACCAGCGTCAACGCGGCGATGACGACGAGCGCCGCCGGGATGAACACGGCACGGCGGCGGGCGATCTGCGCGGGCGAGGCGGTGACTTCCGGCGCAGCGGCGGGCTTGGGACGCCAGAACAGCGCGATGCCGATGCGCCACACGACCAAGAAGACGACGAGCGCCAGCGCGTGATCGCTGTGCAGACTGCGGAACAGCGGGATGGTATCGGCGGGCAGCGTGTTGGTCACGGCGACCGGTTTCCAGAGCGCTAAGCCGGTGATGATCATGAAGATCGCGCTGAGGACGATCACCCAGTATTCGAGGCGGAAGGCGAAACGACTGCTGGCGTCAGTACGACGTAAGCCGAGGTTGCCGAGGAAGCGCCCGACGGTCGCGCCGATCACGTTGGGTCCGTCGGGGCGTTTGACTGCCAGCACGAGGCGGCGATACAGGAACGCGGCGACGTGATAGATCGCTTCGGCGATCAGCAGCAGGGCGAAGAAGCGGTGCAGGATGCGCGTACTTTCGATGCCGCCCATCAGCGTGAACGCGCCATGCGCCCATGCTTCGGCGGCGAACTTCTGCGGCAGTCCGGTGATCGCCAAGCCGACGAACGCGATGATCACCACCAAGCGTTCAAGGGGCGGCGTGGCAGGGAAAGACCTGTTCGGTGAAGAGTGCGCTGACATTTACTTAGCGACCTTTCGCATGAACCCTCACCCCCTGTCCCCTCTCCCTCAGGGCGAGGGGGTTAAGCCCTTCTCCCTGAGGGAGAAGGGTTGGGATG
>JACSRG010000927.1 GCA_014879865.1 Anaerolinea sp. | reverse complement strand
TGCGGAGCAGCACGCGGGATGCAGGCAAAACAAAAACCAGCAAGAAGCGTTCTGCTGGTTTAAGTTCGATTGATCTCTCTGCTGGTGGACCTGAGGGGATTCGAACCCCTTACCTCTACAGTGCGATTGTAGCGCTCTCCCAAATGAGCTACAGGCCCGTGACATGCACGAATGAGGGGAATTGTAATGGTGCGTTAACGGTGTGTCAAGGCGGAGTCTCACGCAAACGCCGAAAATCCGTTACAATCAGCCGCTATGATACACGTCCTGATGATCAGCCTCGACACCGCGCTCGCGCTTCATCCGCAAGGGGACTCGCGGGCGCGCCACCTTGCCTACGCCGCGCGCGCGGGCAAGCTGACGGTCATCTGCTACACGCCGCCGCACACAGGCGGCGCGATCCAAGCCTCGGACAGCCTGACGATCATTCCGACCAACAGTCGCCATCCGGTCTTCTTCATCCTCGATGCGATCCGCTTGGCGGAACGGTCGCTGCGCAAGGCGACGATCCAGCTTGTCACCACGCAAGACCCCTTCGCCACGGGGATTGTCGGGGTGTGGCTGCGGCTGCGTCACCATGTGCCGCTGCTGGTGCAAAATCACAGCTACTTTTTCGGCAACCGCGAATGGCTGGCAGAACGCCCGCTGCGCAACCGCATTTTGCGCGCGCTCGGCGGGATCGTGGTCGCGCGTGCCGATTTTTACCGGACGGTCAACGAGAAAGAGAAGCAGAATTACCTCGCGGCGGGCGGATCACGACGGCGAGTCGCCGCGCTGCCGCTCGGCACTGCCTCGCCCGCATTCGCCGATCCACCTGACCCGGACAAGCTGGCGGCGCTGCGTTCCCGGCTTGGTCTGACGCCCGCCGATCAGGTGGTGCTGTGGATCGGTTACCCGGTGAAGTTCAAGCGCGTGCCGATCCTGTTCCGCGTCTTCAAGAAAGTCGTGAGCCGTGTGCCATCTGCCAAGCTGGTGCTGATCGGCGACATGGCGCGCTCCCCCGTTGATCTGGCAGAGCAGGCGAACAGCGAAGGGATCGGCGGCTGCGTGATCATCGACGGACCCGTACCGCACAGCGATCTGCCGCTGTACTACGCACTCGGAAACGTCTACGCGCACACATCCTCGTATGAGGGCGTACCGCGCGTGCTGTTCGAGGCGTCGGCGGCGGGACTGCCGCTGGTCGGCATGGACGTGGTCGGCGTGAACGAGGTGATCGAGAACGGTGTCAACGGCTACCTTGCGCCGGACATGGATATCGACGGGATGGCAGGGCGGATCATCACCCTGCTGAACGATCCGCTTCAGGCGAAAGCGATGGGCGAGCGGGCGCGGCAGATCGCCTTCCGGCGCTATGACGCCGACCGCTATATCGATACATGGGTGGGTATCTGGCGTAAAGCGGTGCGCTTGGGTCTGCGCGAGCGGCGGGGGATACTCACACTGTGAACCTGCTGGTCTTTAATCTGGCGACCGACGCCGACGATCCGATCCTCGGCTTTACGACCGGTTGGCTCAACCGCTTGGCGGCGCATTACACGCAGGTGGATGTGATCACCATGCGGATGGGGCGGCTGGCGGTCGCGCCGAACGTGAGCGTGCTGTCGGTTGGTAAGGAGCGCGGTTACAGCGAGGCGCGGCGGGCTGTGGAATTCTACCGCCTGCTCATCGGCTTGCTGATCCGGCGGCGCTATGCTGCCTGTTTCGCCCACATGATGCCGCTGTTCGCCCTGCTGAGCGCGCCGATCCTGCGGCTGTCTGGCGTGCCGATCACGCTGTGGTACACGCACCGCCAGCGTCACCGCACACTCGACTGGGCGACACGGGTGAGTCGGCGTGTGGTGACTGCCGCGCCGGACAGCTTCCCGATCCCCACGCCCAAGCTGCGCGTGCTCGGACACGGAATTGATACGGAGTTCTTTAGGACTGAGAAACAGAATACTGAGGGAGAGCATACTGTGCTTGACTCAGTCCTCAGTCCTCAGTCCTCAGTCCTGTCTTTTGTCGTTCACGTCGCGCGGGTGATGCCGATCAAACATCAGGCGACATTGATCCGCGCGCTGCCCGCCGTGCCGACCGCGCACGTCGTGTTCGTCGGCGATGTTCCGCCGGATACGGACGGATCGTATCGGGCGGAACTCGAAACGCTGGCACGCGAACTCGGCGTCGCAGAGCGCGTGACCTTCGCCGGACACCAATCCGCCGATGGGGTGCGCGACTGGTATCGGCGGGCGGCAGCGGCGGTGAATTTGAGCCCGGTGGGCTTGTTCGACAAGGCGGCGCTCGAGGCGCTGGCGTGCGGTGTGCCGACCATCGTCAGCAACCCGGCGTTCGATTCCTTGCTCGGCGGCGACGCCGCTGGCGCTGACGGCTGGCGCATTGCGTCGCCGGAGGATCACGTTGGGCTAGCCGCGCAGTTGAACCACGTGCTGAGTCTCGATCCGCTGGAACGCGAACGGTTGACGGCGGTCATTCGCGCGCGGGTGGTCGAAGCGCACAGCCTCGACGGATTGATCCGCCGCCTTGTACAGGTCTTGAAGACGGGAGAGATCGTCTGATGTCGCTTACGACATTCCCGAAAACGCTGGTGATCATCCCGGCGCTGAACGAAGCCGACAGCATCGCCCATGTGATCGGCTTGATCCGGCAGCACGCATCATGGGCGGACATCGCCGTGATCAACGACGGTTCGACCGACGCGACCGGGGCGCTGGCGGCGTCGTGCGGGGCGGTGGTGCTGAATATGCCGTATAACGTGGGGATCGGGGCGGCAGTGCAGACCGGATTCCTCTACGCGGCACAGAATGGCTACGAAGTCACCGTGCAGAACGACGGCGACGGTCAGCACGCGCCGCAGGAGATTCCGCTGCTGGTCTCGGCGCTGGTCGAAAGCGGCTGTGATCTGGTGATCGGGTCGCGCTACATCGAGGATCGCGGCTACATCACGCCGATCCCGCGCAAGGTGGGGATCGTGATCCTCGCGCGGATCATCTCGTGGATCACGCGCCAGCGCTTCACCGACCCCACGTCAGGATTTCGTGCATCGAGTGCGCGGACGATCAAACTGTGCGCGCGGACGTATCCGCATGATTACCCAGAACCGGAGGCGGTCGTGCTGCTGCACCGCGCCGGGCTGAAACTGCGCGAAATCCCCGTGACGATGAACCCGCGCTACGGTGGCAGGTCGTCGATCACGCCGCTGCGGTCGGGCGTGTACATGCTCAAGGTGATTCTGGCGATCCTGATCGGGCTGCTGCGCCCGATTGAGCGGGTGTAAAGCGAACCTCACCCTTTTTTTTGACCCCTCCCCGAATGCCAAGCTTCGCTTGGACGGGAGGGGAGACTGCGGCTCTCTTGCCGTGCAGACTT
>JACSRG010000275.1 GCA_014879865.1 Anaerolinea sp. | reverse complement strand
GGCGGCATCCGGGAGCAATTCGGTGCGCACATCGTGACACGCCGCGACGAAGCGCAGATCGAACTGCGCGCGCTGGCAGATTTTGCCCGCTACGACCGCGATATCGGCGACGCGCTGCGCGCCGGACATCTGCCCGATGACGAGACATTCTGTGACGAGTGGGACGAGTATCTCGACACTTACGGTCATCGCGCCGACCTTGAGATCGATCTGGCAGTCCCACGCCTGTACGAGTGCCCGGAAAAGCTGATGCGGGCGATTGTGGAGTATCAGCCGCAAGTTCACAGACGGCGCACGCTGGCAAGGGGGCTGTGGTTTCCTCTCGGAGTATTCGCGGAGCAGGCGGTTTTGCGGCGCGAACGGTTCTTGTATTATTCCGCATGCGGGCTGGCGCGTCTGCGCAAGCAGTTCTTGCATCTGGCGGAGCAGGCGGTCGAACGGGGACAACTCACGGAAGCGGAAGCGATCTGGCAGATGGATATCAATGCGCTCAAACAGTTGGATGAAACACACACATGACACCAATCGACGGAAATATCTTTGCAACTGACCGCATCCGCTTACGTGGAGTCGAAGAAACCGACTTCGACTATTTCTTCAAATGGGAACTGGACAGTGAATCGGCGCGCATGGACGACGAAATCTGGTATCCGACGTCGTCGGCGTCGCGGCGCGAATGGGTGCAGAGCCAAACCAAGCTGACCGGCGCAGACGACGAATTCCGTTTCACGATCGTCACCCACGACAATATTGTGCTCGGCACGCTCAATACGCATACGATCAACCGCCGCTGTGGGACGTTCATGTACGGCGTATATATCGCGCCGGAACAGCGCAAGAAAGGCTACGCCTCCGAAGCGATCAAGCTGACGCTGCGCTACTACTTCCACGAGCGCCGCTACCAGAAGGTCAACGCGGAGGTCTATGCCTTCAATGCCGCCTCGATCCAACTACATGAGCAGTTCGGTTTCATGCTGGAAGGTCGCCTGCGCCGGATGGTCTACACGAACGGCGCATACCACGACGCACTGATCTACGGTATGACACGCGAGGAATTCGAGGCGAAATATACGTGACAAGTCAGCGGCGGAACGTCCATTCATCGCTCGCGTAGACCTCGGCGGTCAGCCGTTCGGCGTGCGCTGACTCGGCGGGGGACAGCGATACTTCGCTGAACGTGATCTCGAATGTGCTGGTGATTCCCGCGCACAGTGCCTCCGCCACATGGGCAAACGGGATCTCCACGCCGACGGCGTCGAACAGCGTACACGCATGGGCGCGCACGTCACGCTTGGATTGTTCGCGGGCGGGCTCGTCAGGGTAGGCGAGCACGGCGCAGATGTCGGCGATGTCGCCCCAGAGCGGCAGCGATCCATGCTGGAGCATGGTGTTTTTGCGCCGTACCTGCGCGCTGCCGATCAGCTTCTTACCGCCGACCGTGATCTCGTAATGCGAGGGCGTCTCGAAGCAGACCGGGGTGATTGGTGCGTCCGGTTGCGCAGGATCGGCACGCAGTTCGACCGCGCTGCCCGTCAGCGTGTTCAACCCGGCAATCAGCGCGCGGCTGATCCGCTGGTAGCTCTCGACAATACCGCCCGCCGCAATGGGATGATCAAGCGGCAGCGCGAGGCTGTAGGTCAGTTCGCGCGTGTGCAAGATCGCCCGCCCGCCGGTGGGTCGCCGCACGATGTCCCAACCCCGTTCTCGCAGTCGATCCAGGTCGGCTTCGCGCGCCCGCTGCCCGTAACCAAGCGAGAGGCAGGCGGGCTGCCAATCGTAGAAACGCAGTGTCGGCGGCGCATCGCCCGTGCCGACTGCTGCGAGAATCGCCTCGTCGAGCGCCATGTTGTGTGCGCCAGCCGTAGGGGGATCGTAGATCAAGCGCCATTGACGCATTTTTCGCCTCACTCGTATACTAGGGCGTCTGGATAGATAGTATAACGTGAAGTATGACAGAACCATTCGTCCCACGCGAAGACGCCGAACACACACAGGTCAATCTCACGGTCGCATCCGACATCCCCATGCCGCCTGCACCGCTGAACCAATCCGCCGAACACGCGCAGATTCCGCTGCCGCGCAAGCATATCCCGGTTAGCTACGTAACCGCCAAACCCCCGCCGCGCCGTTCATGGGCGTGGGTGATCGTGCTGGTGCTGTTCGTGGCACTGTTCGGCGTGGTGGGTGTTGGCGCACTCGCCTATTGGGGCGCGCAGACGCCCGCGATCACGCCGCAGCCGATTGACCGCTCGAACTTGCCCACGCCCGTCGATGCGCGCATCGCGTACGCTGGAGCGACAGCCGTCCCGCCGACCGCGTCGCGTCTTGTGCCGACGCTTGCCGCGCCGACCGCCGCGCCCGTGCTCGAAGTCGAGGGGTATTCGGCGTGGAACGGCACGTCCCGGTTGACCGTGCTGATCATGGGGCTGGATCGCCGCCCCGGTTACACGGGCTTGGCGTACCGCACCGATACGATGATGCTCGTCAGCATCGACCCGGCGACGAACAGCGTCGGCGTTCTCAGCATCCCGCGCGACCTGTACGTCAACGTGCCGGGTTATGCAGCGCTTCAACGCATCAATACGCCGATGGTGTTAGGCGAATACGAAGAAGCGGGCTACGGTCCACAGCTTGCGCTGGAAACAGTGCAGTACAATTTCGGGATTCGCATCCACCATACGATTGTGGTCGATTTCGAGGCGGTGATCACGCTGGTGGATGCCATCGGCGGGATCGACGTGGATGTGCCGCACCCGATTGCCGATTATGCCTTCCCTGACATGGGCGATGGCTATGATCCGCTGGTGCTGCAGGCGGGTTTGCAGCATATGGACGGCTTGACCGCGCTCAAATATGCGCGTACACGGCACGGCGACAGCGACTTTCAGCGTGCCGAACGGCAGCAGCAGGTCTTGTTCGCGGTGCGCGAACAGGTGACGAGCCGGAACGCGCTTTCCGGGCTGATTCTGCGCGCGCCCGCGCTCTATGGATCACTCAGCGAGGACATCTACACCGACCTCTCGCTGGACGAAATCATCCAGCTTGGCTTGTACCTCAGCGAACTGCCCGTCGAGAACATCCGCACCGGCGTGATCGGCGTCGATTACGTCATGGGCTACACGACCGAAGACGGCGCGCAAGTCCTCGTACCGAATCGCGCGCTGCTGGCGGATTTATTCGCCGACGTGTTCGGCGCGACCTACGGAGAGTAACCAAACAGCAACAAAAAAGGACGAAGCATCATGCTTCGTCCTTATGATTCCCCTGATAAAAACTCCTGCCATGCCGTGTGTTGCGATGTTTTGAACCTGCTTTCGCAGGTGGGAGTCTTGCTGGCACTGGGGTCTTGGCTACGCGAGCCTATCACCTTACTTCCAGAACCCGACTCCCCATAATGGGGTGTTGGCTCAAAACCCGGCGCGACATCACGAACACAGCAGGTTAGGATTGTTATACCAGCCTGTCAGGGGGCTGTAAAGGGTTAATGCAACTCTTTACACGCCCTTGCGCCGCTGTTAATGTGCGGATCATAGAACGGCATTTGGACGGAAGTTGGCTATAATTGAGCACGTTCGCTCATTCATCTGCTCTGGAGATTGAAGATATGAACGATAAGCTTTTGCGGGCGGCAATTGCCGAGTTTCTTGGAACGTTTACCCTCGTGTTCGTCGGCGCGGCAGTCGTGGCGACGGGGGCGGGCTTGGTCGCGGCGGCGCTCGGTCATGGTCTGATTCTCGTGGGGATCATCCTCGCCTACGGGCGTATCAGCGGCGCGCATGTCAACCCTGCTGTGACGCTCGGTCTGCTCGTCGGGCGGCAGATTACGCTGGATCGAGCGATCTTCTATTGGGTGGCGCAGTTCGTTGGCGCGCTGGTGGCGGCGGTGTTGGTGCGCGCGCTGCTGCCGGATGCAGTGTTAGGTCTGCTGGCAGATGGCACGACCTTCAACGTCGGGCAGACGATTGGTTCGGTGACCAGCGCCGACATTCTGCGCGCAGCGGCGTTCGAATTCGTGCTGACGTTCTTCCTCGTCAGTGCGGTCTATCAAGCGGCGGTCTTCGGCAAGCTGAATAACCTTGAGGCACTCGCCATCGGTTTGACGCTGGCAGGCAGCATCTTCGCGGGTGGCGTCTTCACGGGCGCATCGCTCAACCCGGCGCGCACGCTCGGACCCGCGCTGATCGGCGGCGGAAATCTTGACTACGTGCTCCCATACTTGATTGGACAGCTCCTCGCGGGCGCGGTCGCCGGTGTCCTGCACATGACGCTTTTCCGCCCGCAAGCTGAACCGGAAGGCGTTTAGGTCAGCGCAGCAGCGCGAGGCGGCAGTCGGCGTTGATGTCGATCTCGCGCACGATGGGCGCGTCCGCTGGCAGCGTCGAGTATTCGTCACAGTAGAGATAGTAGGTTGGGACCTCACTGGCATTCGCCCGCTGGATCGCATCGGCGGGCGAAATCAACCATTCGACCGAGCGTTCGGCGTAGAACCCCATTGCCCACCCCGTATCCGGCAGATTGCTCAAAATGATCGAACCCGGTTCACTGTTGTCGTGTACCACCGCGGCGACTTGCAGCACTTGATCGCCGTCGGCGCTGGCGTGAAGCTGTGACAGGTAGACCAACGCCGGGATCGGCGTGGCGAGGATCAGCGCGACGACTAGTGGGCGTGCCCAGCGTGAGCGGGCGCGGCGCACGGGTGTAATCGCCGCTGCCGCGCTGATTGCCAGTGGGATGGTCAGGTAGATCGCGTAGTAGTCGTGGACGTAAGCAGCGTTGCGGAACAACAGGATATAGGCGAGACCTCCGAGCAGCAGGGCGATGAGCACGGGGCGTGACTTCCGTTCGCGCAAGATGCCCGGCGCGCCGATTAACGCCAGCGCTAAGATCGTCGGCGTGAACAGTGTGATGAATCTGCCAAGCTGACGCACGACGTAGTCGCCCCATGTAAACGGCGCTGATCCCGGTGCGAGTGAAGCATCGCTGGTGCGAAACAGGAACATACCGCGCAGTTCATCAAGCGCCGCCGGGTAGTTTGCCGCGAACAGCGCGATCATGGCGAACAGCGCGACCGCGCCGACGACGCCCAACGCGATGACGGCGATCCGGCGCGACGGACGCACGGTAAGCAGTGCGACCACGCCGAGCAGCGCAGCGATCATGTCCGCTGCCCACGCCGTCCAGACGATGCCGACTACCAGCGCCGCCAGCGCGATCCAGCGGGCGCGGGTGGGCGTCTTGATCCACTGCACGAGCACCGCCGCGAACAGCAGCGTAAACATCAAGCCGGGGGCTTCGTAGTTCGGCATTCGTCCGAAGTAGCCGATCATCGGCGTGAGGGCGTAGAGGAGCGCCGCCCACGCCGCCCGCCGAGCATTCGACAGCCGACGCACCAGCACGTAGAGCGCCGCAGCGCTGATCAGCGTGACGGCGGCGGATGGAAAGCGGATCAGCGCCTCGTCGAAGCCTGCCAGCAGTACCAGCGGCGCGGCGAGATAGGCGCTGAAGGGCGGATGATGTGTGTAGTACTCAAAGCGTTCCGCCGGATCGAACCCTTCGTTGTAGATGACCATGCCATTGAGGAAACCGTGCCACTGCCAGTTGCGCACGGCGACACTTGTCCATGCGCCGTTGGCGTCATGATGACCTGTCCATGCTGCGCCGATGCGGATAGTCAGCAGCGCCCACGCGATCAGCAGGATGGCGACGATAGGGAGGAGTTTCTTGAGGGTTGGCATGGCGCACTCGACTGATCAGCAAAAACAGGGACAAGGCTGCCCTTGTCCCTACTCCATGCGAGTTACTTCTTCGGTTCTGGATGAACGACGCGGATGTGTAGTTCTTCAAGCTGACGCGGTTCGGGCTGCGACGGCGCGTTCGCCATGATGTCCGCGCCCTGCTGCGTCTTCGGGAAGGCGATCACCTCGCGGATATTCTTCTCGCCCGCCAGCACCATCACCAGCCGATCCACGCCCGATGCCAGCCCGCCGTGCGGCGGCGTGCCGAACTCGAACGCATCGAGCATATGACCGAACTGTTCCTTCGCCTGTTCGACGGTCAAGCCGATCAGCGGGAAGATTTTCTCCTGAATTTCGCGGTCGTGGATGCGGATGCTCCCGCCCGCGACTTCATAGCCGTTACAGGCGAGGTCATACTGCGACCCGCGCGCCTTTCCGGGATCGGTATCGAGCAGGTGGAGGTCTTCGGGCAGCGGCATGGTGAAGAGGTGCTGCGACGGATCCCAGCGCTTTTCTTCTTCGTTCCAGTAGAACTGGGGGAAGTCGATGATCCAACCGAACGCCAGCACCTCGGGATCAACCAAGTTGAGTTCGTTGGCAAGATGACGGCGCAGCGTATCGACCACGCGGTAGACGGTGTCACGCTCGTCCGAGACGAACAGCAGCAGATCACCGGCTTCAGCGTTTGTCTGTGCGAACAGCTCCAGCTTTTGATCGACCGTGAAATACTTGCCGATGGGACCCTTGACTTCGCCGTCTTCGGTTTCGGGCAGCGCCATCCACGCCAAGCCCTTTGCGCCCGCTGACCGCGCCAGCGTTTCGAGTTCTTCCGCCAGTTTGCGCAGAGCCATGCCGCTGCGCAAACCCATCTTCGGCGCGCGCAGGACTTTCACCGGCTTGCCCACTGCGACATTGTTGACGAAGATCGGGAAGGCGGTCTTGCCTGCCAGCGGGCTGATGTCTACGGCGGCGAGATCGTAGCGGAGGTCGGGCTTGTCCGAACCGTATTTCTCCATCGCGTCCTCGTAGCGGATACGCGGGAACGGCACGTAAAGCGGCTCTTTGCCTGCGACTTCGCGAACAATTGCGGTCATCAAGCCCTCGACCATCGCCATCACGTCTTCGCGCTGGACAAAGCTCATTTCCATGTCCAACTGCGTGAATTCCGGCTGACGGTCGCCGCGCAAATCTTCGTCGCGGAAGCAGCGCGCGATCTGGAAATAGCGTTCGTAGCCCGCGACCATGAGAAGCTGCTTCAACTGCTGCGGGCTTTGCGGCAGCGCATAGAATTCGCCGGGATTCAAGCGGCTCGGCACGAGGAAGTCGCGCGCGCCTTCGGGCGTGGTCTTAAACAGGATTGGCGTCTCGACCTCGACAAAGCCCTGCTTGTCCAAGTAATCGCGCATGAACTTGACGACACGGTGACGCAGTACGATGTTGGACTGCATCTCCGGGCGGCGCAGGTACAGGTAGCGATACGCCATGCGCGACTCTTCGTCCACAAAATCCTCGCGGTTGATCGGGAAGGGCGGCGTCTTCGAGGCGTTCAGGATCGTCATGCTGCTCCCGACGACTTCGATTTCGCCCGTCGCCAGATCGGAGTTTTCCGCGCCAGCGGGACGGCGGCGGACTTGCCCGGTCACCTGCACCACGTATTCCGAGCGCGTATTATCGGCGATGCGATGCGCCTCCGGCGTATTCTGCTGATCGACCACGATCTGGGTGATTCCCCAACGGTCACGCAGATCGATAAATATCAACCCACCTTGATCGCGGCGGCGGTGTACCCACCCCGCCAGCGTTACCTGCTGTCCGGCGTTTTCGGGACGCAGTTCGCCGCAGTTATGCGTCTTCAACATTCAAATGCTCCTGCGAAGGGACTTGTTCTAGAAACCCATCAAAGCATAGCATGAGAAGATAGAGAATCAAAGCGTGCCAAGCAGCGCTTGTTCGCGGGGGGATTAAAACACAGCGCCGACCTAAGTCACTGGTCGGCGCTGTCACAGCGGGGATTACACGACGTTGAGATAGCTGCCGGCTAACTGCCGGTCAACCCATTGGGCGATGCGCGGATAGCGGTAATCCCGCCCGTTGTAGGTCTCAATCGCGGCGAGGGTTGCATACAGCGCCATCGCCAGCGGCAGCACCATGACGGCAATCGCCAGCGCGATGCCGACCAACCCCCAGAGCGGTACAAGCACGATGCCGACGATGATGACCAGCGCCAAGATGGCGATCACCATGCCGATCAACCAGACCAAGCCGCCCACCGTCAGCAGGGCGAACGCGCCGACCGTGCCGACTAACTGCAAGACGAAGGCTTGCAGCGCATGGAAGGCGACATAATCCGAGCGCTTGCGGAACATGAAGTAGATAATCAGCGGGATGAAGACGCTGACGGGCAAAATCACCCCGGCGCTGACGATCCCTCCGATAAACGTGACCCACGCGCTGGCGTGCGCGATGGACGCCCACAGCTTTTCCTCGTCGGTCAAGCGCATGGTGCTGTAACTGCGGGGCATTGTAGCGCTCCGCATCTTTGGCTTTTCCGGCTGGTAACGCCGTTCATATTCG
Organism: Anaerolinea sp.; assembly: GCA_014879865.1. Taxonomy (GTDB): domain Bacteria; phylum Chloroflexota; class Anaerolineae; order Aggregatilineales; family Phototrophicaceae; genus Flexifilum. Next base: position 8,906 of record JACSRG010000275.1, on the reverse strand, counting down.
CGTACGATCTCGTCACCCCGCGCGTCGCCCTGTGGCGGGGCGGCGGGAGCTGCCGTTGAGAGTCGTGAAACGCGCTCTTGATCGTCTGGTTGGTTCATACAAGTACCCTCAGATTCTGCCCTCTGTAAGGTTAAGACGGATACATTCTATACGCAAATGGCGCAGTGTAAGTTGCGGCTTGTCTTTTGCCCATATAGGGAAATCGCAGAGTCTTGCTATACTTGACGCCATGTTATCGACGAAATTCACCTTGACCAAACGCTTGCTCGGACTGCTCATGCTCATTTTCGGCGCGGGCGGGTTCTGCGCAATTGTCGCTATCGACCTCATCCGTCCGGCGCACGAGGGCGGCATTGGTCCGGCGCAGCAGATAGCATTGATCGGCTGCGCGGGGCTGGCAATCGTCGGCTTGACGCTGATCCCTTTGGGTAACGATCCTGCATGATCCGAACGCTGAAACGCCTGCTCATGATCGCCGCGCTTGCGCTGCTGATCTTCTACTTGGCGGTCTACGTCGTTTACGCCAACAACCTCATCCAATTCCCCTTTGATTACGATCAGGGCGAAGGCTTTGAATTGGTCGATACGATCCTGTTCAGCCGGGGGGAATTCCCTTACAAAGACACCAATGTCTACCCGTTCTATTCGAGCAATTACCCGCCGCTGTACCATGTGATCCTTGTGCCGTTCGTGTGGCTGTTCGGCGAGGGTTACTGGTATGGGCGCTTGGCGGGATTCGTCGCCACGCTGATCGCGGCAGGCGCAATTGCCTACGCGGTCAACCGGGAGGGCAAGCATCGCATGGCGGCGGTGTTGTCCGGTTTGGCGTTTCTCGCATCGAACACCGTCTATCACATTGGACCGCTGTTTCGCCAGCACATGACGATGGTCATGTTCGAGACGCTGGCGGTCGTCATTCTGGCGAATGTCAACGAGATCGAAGATCAGGGCAAACGGCGGCGCGTGCTGATGACCGGGCTGGCGTTCGTCCTCGCGGCAGGCTACACCAAGCAGTTGGCAGTCGCTACGGCGGCGGCAGTCTTCGTCTTCCTCTTCATCCGCCAACCGCGCCGCGCCGTCGTGTCGGGGATCGTCTTCGCGCTGATCGGCGGGGCGATCTTCCTGTGGATGAACATCGCCACGAACGGGCAGTGGTGGCTGCAAACGATCACGGCGAACGTCAACCCGTTCCACCCGGAGCAAACCGTCGCGCTGTTTCAGTTGTGGTTCGGCTTGCACGGTTTCTTGATCGTCCCGGCGGTGCTGTATCTGCTTTATGAACTCTATTTCACGCGCGTCTCGATTTTTGCGATCTGGTTTGTCGCCGGGGTCGCGGTCGCCGTGCTGTCGGGGAAGTGGGGCGCGGGTGACAGTTACTTCGCCACGTCGATTGCGGCGTTGTGCATCCTCAGCGGGTTGTTTGCCGCCAAGACGCTGCGGCGTGAGTGGGTTAATTTCCGCATCAATCTATATACCCGCCTATTTGTCCTCCCGCTGTGGCGTGTCGCCAATCGCATCGCCGGGGTCGGCGTGCTGATCATCCCGCTGCTGTATCTCGGCTATGGACGCGCGGTCTTGCATATGCCGACGGAGGGTGCAGTCTTCAGCACGATTGCCGACGTTTTCGATCTGCAAGCGACGGCGCACGGCACGTTCTACGACTCGGCATATCGCTTTGTCGGCGGGTATGCGGACATCGGTCACCTGACGACACAAGCTGACATCGACGCAGGCTGGCGCATCGTGGACATCCTGCGCAGCACCGATAAGCCGGTGTTGAGCGAAGAGGCGGCATTCAATTTGCTGGCAGGTAAGGAAGTCATCACCAACCCGACGCAGTTGCTCAACTTGGCGCAGCAGGGCATCTTCGACTCGTCCGGTCTCATCGGCATGATTGAGCGGCAGGAATTCGGCTATGTGGTCATGCGCGCGCAGTTTTACCCGATGGATGTGCTGCAAACGATTGCCGTGTACTATGACGTGATCGAGCGAGTTGCGATGAACGGTTTTGAGTACATCATTTTCGAACCGCGCCCTGAACCACTCATCGCGCAACATCATCGCTAGGGAATGCTTTTATGGCAGCATGCACAACGCGCCGCTCCGGCAGTGTCGTGCAGGAACGAATAGCTGTTCCCTAGACCAACTGCTGGCGGTCGTGGTCGGCGAGAAGTTGGTGCGCCTCCGCTTCCGTCTTCACGCACTTGATGTGGGTGCCACTGCGCCCATACAATCGCTCGATGATGTTGACGATTGCGCTGACGAACGGGGAAATCGACACGATTACGGCTAAGTCGAACGAGCGCAGCGGTTGGCGCATGGAGGCTTCCGCATGGGTCAGGACGTCGCCGGGCAGCAGGCGAGCTTCGGTCATATCCACAAGGATGTTGACAACTCCCGGCTCGTCTTTGGTGAGTTCATACCCGTCCTTGATCGCTTGGTAGTATTCTTCCCACGTCCAGCGTCCACTGAACTTGAATAGGGTGTAGGTGTGTTCTGCGTTGCCCCAAGTGACTTGAACCGCCATTGGCGACTCCCCGTGTAGTGTTGTGCTGCTGCTCCTATCATACTCACAAACACGGATTTGTGCATATGATCTGAGACATTGCAACACCGACTGCATCGTCGTGTAGCGGGCTAAAACCCGTGTTTGGCGCGGATCGTGTTGATCTGGTTGATGTGGTTAATGCCATGATCGGCGTAACGGCGCACGATTTCTTCGAGATCGACTGCTCCCCATTCAGGATGCGTGCCGACCATGCGCCACTGCGCGTCGGTGAGCGATTCGAGCAGCACCACCCAACGCGCATGGAGTCCGCGAATGATCGCCAGCGAAACATCGAGCGGGAGTGCGTAATCCGCTTGGCGCGCGTAGGCATCCTGATCGTACACGGGCAGCGCGGGACTCGACTCGGTGATGGGTAGGCGGAAGCGGTTGTTGGCATTCATGTGCGAGTCGGCGACGTGATGCACGATCTGGCGCGTGCTCCATTCGCCCTCGGCGACGCGCAGCTCCAACTGTTCATCGGTGAACTGGGACACGAGCGCGCTGAATTGTTCGGGAAACTCACGGATCATCTGGATGTACTGCTGGCGTTCGGCGGCAGGCATGAGACAACTCCTTAGCGATACGGTGTTAGCGATGGAGTTCAGCCTAGCAGAAGGTCGAGGCGGGGTTTAGCACCAAGTCATGCCGCACGAGAATCAAAAAAGGACAAGGCATGCCTTGTCCCTACGGAATTTGCAAACAGGGGAACGATCAGCCGAACGGCGTTTTGTTCGGCTTTTTGGTCGGGTTGACCAGACCAATCGGGCGGCGCTGCGTCAGGAAATCGCGCTCGGAACGCATCTGGCGGAGCAAACTGTCTACCGACTGCGAGAGCATATCCGGCGTGACTTCGGTCTTATGGTCGTGTGCCGCCAGCATCCGCGCATGGAGTGCGACTTCACGCACGAACGCCCCCGGTTGATCGACCAGATCGGCGACAACGACGTTATGCCCCTCGTGCCACTGATCGCCCATATAGTGCTTGAGCATATCGACCGCCTGATCCTCATCCTGAATTGTCGGGATGATGAAAATGCGATCCAGTCTGCCGGGGCGCTTGGAAATGCGCTCGTCAATCGCTTCGGGATAGTTGGTCGTCGCCAGCAGGAGCGCTCCCTTCGTGTTGTTCGGCGATTCGATGCCGTCCAGTACGTTCAGTACGCGGGCTTTGTCGTCGCCTTGCAGATAGGCGTCGAGTTCTTCGACGATCAGCAGGACGGGGTAGCGTGCCGCCGTCACCGCTTGCAGTGCGCGCTGAATCTTCTCGAAGGATGCGCCGTCCCGATCCGCCCCGGAAACGTAGACGACCACGCGCCCCTTGCTGATGGCGATCTTCGCCATCGCCGCGCACAGCATCGTCTTACCCGTGCCGGGGACGCCCGCCAGCAGCAGCTTGCGGAAAGGCGGCAGTTTCAACTGGCGGTAGATCGGCACGCCCTTGGTGAAGAACGCTTCCATGTCGTCAAGCAGACGAGTCTTGATGTCCTCGGCGAGGATGATGTCTTCCCAATCGACTGTCGGATCGAAGAAGGCGTCTGTCCCGCCGATGATGTACACGTCGCGGCGGCGGCGAATACGCGGACGCACCGCGCGCGCGCAGGCGAATTCGAATGCTGCCCAACCTTCCAGCTTGTCCGACGGGACAAGGGCGACCGCCGTCAGGTCTTGCACGTCGTCGCTAAAATACGCGCTGGCGTAGATTACTTCAAACGGGTCATGTCCGTCTTCGGAAAACTTGAAGGCAAACGCGCCCGCGCTGGAGGTCAGCACCATCTTTTTCCCGCGCGAACCGTAGTCGCTGATGGGAACGATGAACGGGCAGTCGAGCGGTTCCGCGCCGTCGTAGCGCGTTTTGCCGCGCAGTTTGCGACCCGCCTTGACCTGACTCTGCGCGATCATGTTGCTGCATTCCGTCGATGCCCAGACGGTCACAAACGGGCGATCTCCCCATCGAGCCGTCCACGTTTCGCGCGCCCACTGGACAAGCCGTTCATACTGCATAGGTTCTGTCCTCTTGTTTCTCTTGTTGTCGTCGGCAATGCGGCGCAAAAGAGATGAATGTTTGGTTCGCTTCCGTCCGCTCATTATATATTACGCTTTGAAGAAAGACGATTCATGGTTATTATGCTGCTCGGCTACTGAAAGGACTGGTGGGTTGAATGACTACACTTTATGTCACACATCCGCGTTATGTCGAACATGATCTTCCGGCGCACCCGGAACACGCCGGGCGTATTCGGGCGATTTGGCGGCGGTTGGATGAGAGCGGTTTGACCGCCCGCATGATCGCAGTCGAAGCGCCGCCGATTGAACGGGATGTCATCCTTACCGTTCATACCCCTGCTTATATCGCTCTACTGGAAAAGCTCAGTGGCTTGGATCGTACCGTTCGCCTTGATGCAGATACGTATGCCAATCCGTCATCCTATGACATTGCGTGCTTATCGGCAGGGGGCGGCATTCGCGCCATCGACGCAGTCCTGAGCGGTGAAGCAGCGAATGCGCTGGCAGCAATTCGTCCACCGGGACATCATGCGATGCCCGATCACGGCATGGGTTTTTGCCTATTGAGCAATATTGCTATCGCAGCACGCTATGCGCAAAAACAATATCAAGTTAAGCGTGTCCTCATTGTAGATTATGATGTGCATCACGGCAACGGTACAGAGGCGGCTTTTTACGCCGATCCGTCTGTGCTGTTCATTTCGACGCACCAGCAGAACCTCTACCCCGGTACGGGCAGGGTTGAGGAGACCGGCGCAGGTGATGGACGCGGGTACAACATCAACCTGCCGCTGCCCGGCGGTCACGGCGACGAAAGCTACGCCGCGCTTTACCGTGAGATCGTCTGGAAAGCCGCCGAGCGTTTTCAGCCGGAATTGATCCTCGTCTCCGCCGGATTCGACGCGCATTGGTCAGACCCGCTGGCGGGGATTCAGCTCACGTTGGACGGTCTGGCTCATCTGACGAGCGAACTAAAGCGCATGGCGGATCAGTTGTGCGGGGGGAAGATCGTGTATTTCGTGGAAGGCGGCTATAACCTCGACGCGCTGAGTCACGGCGTGGCGAACATCGCGCGGATTCTGCTCGGCGATGCGGCGGTTGACCCGATGGGAGCAGCGCCGCAGTCACCACGCACAGACATCGACGCCTATATCCAGCGCGTCAAGCAAGTGCATGGACTCTAGCTGTGGACAATCACAGCAGTGCGATTGAGTTCGATAAAACGATGTGTTTCAAACTCAGTGACGATTCGGAGCAACTGTGGCAGCAGCAGTGCCTCTAGTTCCCGGTTGGAGATGTTCCCTGTCGAGATCAACAGTAGTTTGTACGGGCGATTGGAAACTAGCAGTGAGTTTACAAAGTCACCATCTTTGCTGATAACAACTCGCTGCTCTTCCTCCGAAACATCATTGATCTGATGATCCTTTGTCTTGTTGGCGTTTGGCAAATCGAGCGTATGTTTTACATCGTGACCTTGAGTCGCAATGGCAAGCGCTAAGCGGCGAGGTAGATGCGCATCGACCAGAAAATTCATGCCATTATCGCGTATGAATGCTTGACCTCGGTCAATTTCGCTGCATAGGCTAGCACCGCCAGCAAATCTTGATATTCCAAATCGGGATAATCTTCCAAGATTTCGTCGAAGCTCATCCCGGAACTTAGCCACTCAAGTACGTTTTGGACAGGATAGCGCATCCCCCGGATCACGGGCTTACCGTGACTGATGTCTGGATCAATGGTGATACGCGCCAACAGATTTTCCATGTGCTTCTCCGCATCGCATCTTGATGTCGATTATAGCGCACCGTCCGCTTACCACACGCGGAGCAGCAGCCCCTTGAGATACTCGCCTTCGGGGAAGGTGAGCGCCACCGGGTGATCTTCGGCTTGGCTGAGATGGCGCACGATCTGCGCCTGCCGTCCGGTGTCTGCCAGCGCGCCAAAGACGATCTTCTGGAACAAGTCGCGGGTGATCGCGCCGGAACACGAGAAGGTCAGCAGGTAGCCGCCGGGCGCAATGACCTTGAAGGCGTTCAGGTTGAGGTCTTTGTAGCCGCGCGCCGCTTTATCGACCTGCTGCGCGTTATGCGCAAACTTGGGCGGGTCAAGCACGACCAGATCGTACTGGATGTGGCGATCCACCGTATCGCGCAGATACTCGAACACGTCGGCGAGGATGTATTCCGCCAGATCGTCGCGGTCGGGGAAGTTCGCCTGTGTGATTTGCTCCGCCAGTTCAAGCGCGTCGCGTGACGCATCGATGTTGGCGGCGCGCCCGTAGGGTAGGGCGTGCAAGCTGAAACTGCCCGTGTAGCTGAACAGATTGAGGACATCCAACTCGCGCGCGTGTTCGTCCGACAGGCGCTTGACCAGATCGAGGAACAGGCGGCGATTGTCAGCCTGATCGAGGTAGTAGCCCGTCTTGTGACCCTTGCGCACGTCGATCAACAGTTTGCGCCCGAACTCGTCTACCTCGATCAGCGCGGGCGGTTCGTCGCCGGACAGCACACCTGTGACCTCGCCTAAGCCTTCTTTGCGCCGCACATCGACGTCACTGCGCTCGTACACGCCGAGCGGCTTGACCAGTTCACGCAGCATTTCGGCGATCCGTGCCTTGCGGATGTCCACGCCGAGCGTCAAGGCTTGCAGCACGAGCCACTCGCCATAGCGATCCACAACTAAACCGGGGAGATAGTCGTTTTCGGCATTCACAAGACGCTTCATGTCCGCGCGTGAGTCGCCGCCCGGTCGCACGCTTATGGCGCGTTGGAGTGCGTTAAACCACCAAGTATCGTCAACTGGCTCGTCGCGCCACGTCAGGATGCGCACCTGAATCTGCGACTGAGCGTTCCAGTATCCGCGCGCGAGGAACTTGCCTTTGCTTGAAACCACATCCACGATGTCACCGGGCGCGGGACTGCCTTTGACTTCGGCAATTGCCCCCGAAAACACCCAAGGATGCTGGTTGATGATCGGTTTTTCCCGATCCGCTTTGATGATGATGCGCGCGGTCATAGCTGCTCTTCTTTAGGTCTATGGTAAGTCGGCTGATTGTACCTCAGAATCAGGTCGAATGACCTCGACTTCCGACTAGTGTGTTGTGGGCGACCTTGTATTACACTTAAGCGGGGCACACACACTAGCGCGTCGAAGGAGCAAACCATGCCCGTTGCCGTAAACTGGATGTTGGACAAGCGCGTCATGTACTTCCGTTCCTATGGCAAGGTCAGCCTCGCCGAGGTCGATACGGTTGTCGCCGCGCAAATGCAGTTGTACGAGGAGGGCATCGCTCCGGTACACGCCATCATCGACATACGCCCGACGACGTTGAATATTCAGGGCTTGCAGCAGCTCCGCGAACACGGCAACGCGCCGCTGCATCCAAGTACCGGTTGGATCGTCATGCTTCAGACGAACAACAAGCTGGCAACGTTCGCGGTGTCGCTGATTATCCAGCTTAACGGCGCGCCGCATTTCCGCACCGTCCATACCCTCGACGAAGCGGTCGCGTTCCTCAATCACAATGACCAGACACTCAAACTCGACCCGGCGGATGCTGCCGCGTATGTTAACTCGCTTCCGGGTTAACGGCGTCGTCGGCAGTTGATAGCATCCGGTACAAATCCGCCTCGCTGATGATCGGCACGCCGAGCTTGGCGGCTTTTTCGGCTTTGCTCCCCGGCGAGTCGCCCATCAGGACGTAGCTCGTCTTTTTGCTCACGCTCCCGCTGATCTTACCGCCATGCGCCATAATCAGTTCTTCGGCTTGCTCACGGGAGAGCGTCGGCAGTGTTCCGGTGAGGACGAACGTCAGCCCGGTCAGTTGATCCCCGGCTGCCGCGCGTTCGGCAGCGCGCATGTTCACCCCGGCAGCGATCAACTTATCCAGCACAGTCTGGTGATAAGGCTCGGCGAACCATCCGGCGATCCCCTGTGCCAGAACATCGCCAATACCTTCCACCGCGTCGATGTCTTCGACGCTTGCCGTCCGCAGACGATCCATCGAGCCGAACGTGTTCGCCAGATCGACAGCGATGGTCGAGCCAACGCCTTCGATGCCCAACGCGGTCAGCACGCGGTCAAACGGGCGCTGCTTGGATGCCTCAATCGACGCCAGCAGCTTGGCGACCTTCTTCGCCGCGAAGCCTTCCAGTTCGAGCAGGGGTTCGGCGGTCAGCGCGTAAATGTCGGCTTCGTCGCCGATCAAGCCTTTCTCGATCAGCACCTTGACGGTTTGCCCGCCCATCCCGTCGATGTCCATCGCCCCACGTGAGACAAAAAACTCGACTTGGCGATAAACCCGTTCCGGGCAGTGGACATTCGGGCAGTAGTAATCGACGCCGCCTTCCGGTCG
>JACSRG010000448.1 GCA_014879865.1 Anaerolinea sp. | reverse complement strand
AATTCAGGGAGGGGAGAAAGATTCCCCCTCTCCCCGCTTGCGTGGGAGAGGGGGTTAGGGGGTGAGGGGCTTTTTCAACACCCTCATGCCTCGTCCTTCTGTCGTCGTACTCGTATTTGGTGACTTTCGAGAACCTACTTCAGAGCGACCGTCCGGCGATGTAGCGGTTGAGCAAGTCCTTGCGCACGAACAGCAGAATCAGCAGCGCGGCGAGGAAGCCCGCGAGGTGCGCGACGGTGTTCACGCCTTGCAGATCGGTTTCCGCCTGCATCACCGCCAGCGACGGCAGGAAGTTATCCACCACGAAGTAAATCAGGATGATCCAAGCGGGGATCGGGATCGTCCAGTTCCACAGGTCTTTGCCGCGAATGGCGGCAATCGGCACGCGGATGATTGAGCCGAGCAGCCACATGCAGTTGACCTTCGCGCCGGGGAACAAAATGAGATACGCGCCCATGATCCCGGCAATCGCGCCGGACGCGCCGACACCGGGGAGATCGGCGTTGGTCGGGGTGAGCGCCGCCGTGCCCAACGCGGCGACCAAGCCCGCCGTCAGGTAAAACAGCAGATAGCGCCACGATCCGCACGCATCCTCGATGCGCCGCCCGAATGCCCAGAGAAAAACCATGTTGCCGAGCAAATGCGAAATATCCGCGTGCATGAACATGTGCGTGAACGCGGTGATCGCGCCGTAGCCGAGCCCCTGCTGCAAGGCGATTTCGCGGAAGCCGAAGGTGTAGAGTTGATTGACGTAGGCTTGCAGATCGTAATTCGACTCGGCAAAGATCATCGTCGGGGCTTGCAGCCCTAAGAAGACCAGCCCGTTGACAAGGAGCAGCAGGTACGTGACCATCGGCAGCGTCTTGTAGCGCACCGTCCCGATGTCCGTCAGCGGAAGCGGGAAGATGACCGACATCTGCACCAGCAGCAGGAAAATCGAAATCATGAAGCCGATAAAGCCGCCCATGCCCATTTAGCGCATCCCTTCGCTCAGCAGTTGGTCGATGGTGGGAATGTCGAACGGCGTCGGGTGGATCAGCAGGTTGATCGCCGTGTTGAAGGACACGTAGAAGGCGAAGACGAGGATCACCGCGCCGACGATGAAGAAGGCGATGCGGGCGAAATCCGGCAGGATCGGCAGGTAGGTCGGGTCTTCGAGCGCGCCGGTCACGTGGAGCGGGTTGCCGTAATTATCGACCACCTTCTTTTCCGGCTTGGGCGGCGGCACTTGACCGCCGAGCCACTTCGCGAGCGGCTGCTGCTGCGGCGACGATACCGCGCTGACGATCAGATAGCCGCCGACGAACGCCAGTGCCACGCCGATCCAGCGGGTGCGCATGAAGGCGAGGTTGACCCCGGCATCGAGCCAGCCGAGCAGCAGGAAGAAGATCGGGAAGGCAAGCGACTCGCGCAGCGCCAAGATCATGCTGCCGCGTTCGCGGTCGGTGATGATCGGCGTGAACTGCTTGAGCGCTTTATCCGCCTGTTTCGCTTCTTTCGTGCCGATCTTGACGCGGGCAGCGCGGTCGAAGTAGCGCACCGCCTCGGATTTACGTCCCAATTCGTCGTTGAGTTCGGCAAGGCGCAGCAGGAGCTTCTGGCTGGTCGGGCGCTGCACCACCGCCTTTTCGAGCAGCGGAATGACGTCGGTGATCTGCCCGTACTTGACCATGCGATCCGTGATTTTGAGGATCAGCGCGTCGTCCACGTCTTTGAGCGGCAGCAGCCCCTCGGTGATCTTGGTGGCAAGCCCGTGATCGTGCAGGCGTTGGGCAATATCGACGGCGGTCACGTAGACCGATGGCTGACGCGACCCGGCGTCGATGGCGCGGAGGATCAACTCTTTGGCGTCGTCCATGTAATTGAGCTTCGCCAGATAGCGCACCGCGTTCTGCAAGGCGAGTTCGTGATCGACGCGGATTTCGAGGACGCGCACCCAGAGTTCGATGGCTTTTTCGAATTCGTCCGGCGTACCGCGTTCCACCGATACTTCGGCAGATGCCAGATAGCGCGCGACCTGCTTTTCTTCGAGCGGCGTGAGCGCGGTTTCGATGGTCGGGGCGCGCTTGAGGCTGTCCTCATCGACCAGATCGCCGCCGTAAGTCTGGCTGAGCGGTTCGGGATCGGAGAGGTAGTCCGCGCTGTAATTCGGCATTCGGAGCGGTTCGGATTCGTCGGTGTCGAAGGCGGCAACGGCGTCAAACGAGTAGACATCGGAGGGCGCGCCGGGGGGACGCTCCGGCGGGAGAATCGACGAGCGTGTTTGCCGCTCCGGTTTAGGCGGCGGTGCGGTCGGCGGCGGCTGCGCGGTGGACGAGGTCGTGATCCTCAGCAACAGGCGGGTTTGCAGCGCCAGCGCTTTCTCACTCTTCGGGTTGATCTTGAGGGCGCGCCTGACGCACTCCAACTTTTTCTGTGGATCGGTGACGGTTTCGGTGAGCCACAGCCACGCCATTTCGTTCTGTGGGTTGAGTTTGAGCGATTGGAGCAGGAGATCACGCGCGCGGCTGAGGTCTTTCCCTTCGCGCACTGCCATGACACCGTCTCGAAACAAGGATTGCGCGTCCATTGTTCATTCCGTTGATGTGCTGCAAGACGCTCCTTATTTTAATCGAATTCTAAGCGTTGTACCATTTAGCCCTCATTCGGCGGGCAGGCTGATCCAGAAAGTGCTGCCGCGTCCCGGCGTGCTTTCGACTCCGGCTTCACCGCCGAGCTTCTTGGCGAGACGGGCGACGATGCTCAAGCCGAGTCCATGCCCCTCGACCGCGCCGGGGGTGACGCGCGCGAACATCTGAAATACGGATTTGAGGTGTTCCGGCTCGATGCCGATGCCGTTATCCTGCACCTCGTAGCGGTTGAATGCGCCCTGCCGGACGCCGCGCACCTGAACCAACGGGTTCGGGTCATTGCCCATGTATTTGATGGCGTTGCCGACGAGGTTGGCAAACATCTCCTCGATCCATGCTTCATGCCCGATGGCGGGCGGGATGTCCCGCGCGATCTCCAAGCGGATGCTGCGCGCTGCGAGTTGATGCTCGAAGCGCAGAGCGACGCGATCCAGCACCGCGCTGACATCGACCTGCTGCATGGGGGCGTCGGGCGTTTGCGCCAGCCAGAGGAGCTGCTGAATCATGGAGTTCATCTGCTGCGCCGAGTCCATGATCTGCTTGACGTACTGCGCGCCGGATTCGCCGTATTCTTCGGGCGAAAAGAGCGAGAGCAGGCTGGCGTAACCGTAGACAGCATTGAGCGGCGCTTTCAGATCGTGGGCGATGATCTGGTTATAGGCGTCCAATTCCTGATTACGCGCTTCGAGTTCTTCGGCGTGGCGGCTGAGCGCTTCCTGCGTGCGCCGGAGTTCGTGGTAGCGGTCGGCGTTGCGCAGTGCCGCACCAAGCTGAAACGCGATCAAGCGGGCGATCTGCACATCTTCGATGCTGAACGCCTGCGGGTCTTTCTCGGCAAAATTCAACGTACCGGCAGGACGCGGCTCACCGGGTAACGGGACGATCAGATATGAGGCGTATTCAGCAAACAGCCCCGGCGCGCGGTTCTGGTTGACAAGGCGAGCGCTCCCCGTCTCCATGCTGTAATTCAAGGCGGGTTCATCGCCGAGCAGAACCGACTGCAAGTCGCCGTCGCCTGCCAGCAGCAGCCATTGTTTCCAGCCGCCGTCTTCGAGTAAGGTCAGGCTGCAATGAGCACACGTAATGAGGTTGGGCACATGCTCGCCGACGCGGTGCAGGATGATGTCGAGGTCGAAGGTGCTGCTGATTGCTGCGGTCAAGTCGTTGATGCGCGCCAGCCGGGCTGATAAGGCTTGAATCTGGAACATCTGCTGGCGGGTGCGTGCTAGTAGCTGTTCGTAGTCTAAGTCGCCGCTTGCCACCGAAATAGGTTCAACTCCCATGCTGCTTTAGTTCCATCATATGCCAGTCGCTATCGGACAGTGAATTAAGACCGACCACCTTCATAGGTGTTTTTAATGATTACTGCAATGTGACGCTTCTCTCGCTTTTGTTCTCATCGCAATTCGACATTATCTATGTTATAACGAAGCTAAGAAATGCCAGTTATAATTTCACAGTCCTGTAGGGAGGTCATCGTGACGCGAGGACTTCGGGTTTCCGCTGTCGGAGTCGTGCTCATTGCTGCCGTCATCGGCGGGGTGTTGTTCATGCAATCGAGCGCGGGGCAGCAGATTTTCTCAACTGAAGGCTTTGAGCCACACGGACACTGTTTTCTCTGGATACCCACATTGGTGCGGCTGTACAGCGTGTCCGACCTGCTGATCGGGCTGTCGTATACCGTGATTTCGATTACGCTGACGTATCTGGTCTACCGTGCCAGCAAAGACATCCCGTTCCACTGGGTTTTTCTCGCGTTCGGCGCGTTCATCTTCACCTGCGGCGTGACGCACTTCATGGATGTGATCACGCTGTGGTCGCCTGCCTACTGGTTCGCGGCGTCGGCGAAGGCGGTCACGGCGATTGCATCGGTCAGCACGGCGGTGATCATGCCGCCGCTCGTGCCGCGCGTGCTCCATCTTGTGCGGTCGGCGCGCATGTCCGAAGCACGCCAGCGGCAGCTAGCGATTGCCAATGCCGCACTCGATACGGAAATTCGCAGGCGCGAACGCATCGAAGAGGAACTGCGCGAGGCGCTGGAACGCGAACGCCAGTTGAGCAGCTTTCGCATGAACGTGATCACCCGGTTGAACCACGAGTTCCGCACGCCGATGGCGAGCGCGCAAGCCGCCAGTGAACTGCTGTATACGCATCGCGAACGCATGAGCCTCGATGACCAGAACGAGCGGCTGATGACGATCCAGCAAGAAATCTTGACCATGAGCGGGATTCTCGACGACATCCTGACCGTCGAGCGCTTGGACGCCGGACAGATGCCGTTCCAGCCCATACAGACCGATCTCTCGGAGTTGTGCCGGTCGATCATCAACGGGCTGCGGCTGAAGACCGGCGATTCGGGGCGTGTCTTCTTCAAGCCGGACATCAAATGCCGCGAAGTCATGGTTGACTCGCGCCTTGTGACCGAAATCCTGTCGAATCTGCTGCAAAACGCGCTCAAGTATTCGCCGGAGGGCGGCAGCGTGCGCTGCGAAATCACCTGCACCGGCACCAGCGCGCAGATCAAGGTAACTGACGAGGGGATGGGCATTTCGCTCGAAGACCTGCCGAATATCTTCGAGACGTTTTACCGGGGTGGGAACAGCGGGAACATCAGCGGGACGGGCTTGGGCTTGTCGATTGTGCGCCGCTCGGTGGAACTTCATCATGGCACGATTGACGTGCAAAGCACACCTGAACGGGGCACAACCTTTACGGTACGGCTGCCAACCGGGTAAAAAGGGCGGGGCGAGGCGAAACCTCGTCCCCAGCCGGTGAGGAACGCAGCTAGAGTGCCTTGAGGCGGGAGATCAAACGCTGAATCACGCTCTTGGGGGTTTGCTGCAAAGACTGTTTGTTCGACAGCTCTCGTAGGCGCGCGATCTCCTCCAGCAAGGTGACGCGATGCACGGTTTCGCCATTGACGGAATACCACTGGTTGCCGACATAGCGAATGCTCGGCTCTTTCCCGTTAATGACCAGATATGCTTTCTTGTAGTTTTCGACGACGTAGCGAGGCGGCAGTAGGGTGTCATCGGAAACTATCATCGCTGTACCTCCTAGCGAAGATCACTCTATGAGGGGAATTGTAGCATAGATCATGATTGACAAGTATTGATTTTGCCCATAGTACCTGAATACTTCCTATATTATACTATTACATTACATTTTTAACTTTGTTATATACGCCTGAGGGTAAATATTTGCGCTTTAAGCAAAACCCATTAAAATGCTTTAGCGAGTCACCTTCTTTCAAGGAGAATTAGTATATGCGTACGTTACCACGTGTTGTACTGCTCATGCTCGTCTTAGCGTTGGCGCTCGGCGTCCCGGCTTTCGCTCAGGAAGTTGGCGGTCAAGCGGTTATGACGGTGTCGGACAGCGGTTTGATCACCTATGCGGCGGTGGATTGCAGCTACGGCGGCACCATCCAGTCGATCACGGCGATTGACCCGCAGACAGTCCAGTTTGTGCTCTGCGAACCCGATGGCGCGTTCCCGCAGAAGGTCGCGTTCTCGTCGGTTGGTATTCAGCCTGCTGAACACCTCGAAGCGACCGGCGGCGGCGGCGAAGCGCTGTTCCGCAATCCGGTTGGCACGGGTCCCTACGCGCTCTCGAACTGGGAACTGGGCAGCGAAATCGTCCTGACCCGCAATGATGCGTACTGGGGCGAAGCGGCGCATGAAGGCACGATGATTTTCCGTTGGGCGTCGGAAGCCGCCGCGCGCTTGGTCGAACTGCAAGCGGGCACGGTCGATGGTATCGACAACCCCGGTCCCGGTGACTTTGATGTAATTCGCAACGACCCGAACCTGCAACTGTTCGAGCGTGAAGGCTTGAATATCTTCTACGTCGGTATGAACAACATGATCGCGCCGTGGGACAACCTGAACCTGCGTCAGGCGGTCGCGTATGCGATTGACAAGCAGCGCATTGTCGATAACTTCTATCCTCCGGGCTCGACGGTCGCCAACCAGTTCATGCCGTCGGCGATCTTCGGTTACACCGAAGGACTCGAACCGCTGCCGTATGACCCCGAAATGGCGCGTCAACTGCTGGCGGATTCCGGCTTGACCCTGCCCATCGAAGTCACGCTGAACTACCGTGACGTCGTGCGCGGCTACCTGCCGCAGCCCGGTATCGTGGCGCAGGATATTCAGGCGCAGTTGGCGGAAGTCGGCATCAACGTGACCATCGAAGTGATGGAATCGGGCACGTTCCTCGACGCTTCGGATGCGGGCGAACTCGGCTTCTACCTGCTCGGTTGGGGCGCAGACTACCCGGATGCGACCAACTTCCTCGACGTGCACTTCGGTCAGGGCAGCAGCCTCCAGTTCGGCGAACGCGATCAGGAAATCATCGACCTGCTGAACGAAGCCGGTCGGATCAGCGACCCCGATCAGCGTCTCGCGCTCTACACACAGGTCAACGAAATGCTGCGTGACCGCGTGCCGATGCTCCCGATTGCTAACGGTGGTTCGGGCGTCGCCTACTCCGCCGACATCGAAGGCGCACACGTCAGCCCGTTGGGCAACGAATCCTTCTCCGTGATGAGCGATCCGGCGGACGACACGTTTATCTTCATGCAGAATGGTGAACCGGCGGGTCTGTACTGCGCCGACGAAACCGACGGCGAAGCGCTGCGCGTCTGCGAACAGATCACCGAACCGCTGCTCGGCTACGAAGTCGGCGGCACGGCAGTTGTGCCGGTGCTGGCGGAATCGTATGAATTCAGCGAAGACGGTCTGACGTGGACGTTCCACCTGCGCGACGGCGTCATGTTCCATGACGGTTCGGCGCTGGATGCGAACGACGTGGTCATGACCTACGCGGTTCAGTGGGACGCGGCTCACCCGCTCCATGTTGGGCGCGATGGCAGCTTCACCTACTGGACGTACCTGTTCAAGGCGTTCCTGAACGCGCCGGCTGAGTAAAACAGGACTGAGTCAAGAAAGGACTGAGGACTGAGGACTGAGAAAGAAGCACAATTCTTATCTCCGTCCTCGAAACCTCAGTCCTTTTCTCTCAAGCTTGCTTTACCTCAGTCCTCAGTCCTTTTCTCTCAGTCCTTGTAAGGTTCTTATGGGCGCATTTATCCTTCGTCGTTTAATCAGTTCGATCCCGGTGCTGCTGGGTATCCTCGCAGTGACATTTCTGCTGGCGCGCTCGATCCCCGGTGATCCGTGTACTGCCATTTACGGCGAACGCGCCACCGAGGCGCAGTGTGCCGCCTTTGCTGTGCGCAACGGGCTGGATCGCTCGATCCCGGAGCAGTTCGTCATCTACATGGGGCACATCCTGACCGGCGATCTCGGCAATTCGATCCGCTTCAGCACGCCGGTCGTGTCGCTGCTGGCGGAACGCCTGCCGGTGACCATCGAGCTGGCATTCGCCGCGCTGACGTTCGCCGTCCTCGTCGGCATTCCGCTCGGAATCATCTCGGCGTATTACCGTAATTCCGCTGTCGATGTCGGGACGATGATCGGCGCGAACATCGGCGTCTCGATGCCAGTCTTCTGGCTCGGCTTGATGCTGGCATATATATTCGCGGTCGTGCTGAAGGATACGCCTTTCGCGCTGCCGCCTTCCGGGCGACTGCCGCCGGGGTTTCATGTCGTTCCCTTTTATGAGGCATGGGGCTTGGTCGGTGATGGTCAAAGCGCCCCCGAATTTTTCATCTTTATTTCGCGACTCAACGTAGTTAATGCCATTTTGACGCTTAACGCCGACCTGCTGGTCAACGCGCTGCGCCATTTGATCCTGCCCGCCGTCGCGGTCGGCACGATCCCGATGGCGATCATCGCGCGCATGACGCGGTCGAGTGTGCTGGAAACGCTCGGTCAGGATTACGTGCGCACGGCGCGGTCCAAAGGCTTACGCGAACTGCGCGTGGTGATCGGTCACGCGGTGCGCAATGCGCTGCTGCCCATCGTGACGATCATCGGCTTGAACTTCGGCTTGTTGATCAGCGGCGCGGTGCTGACGGAGACGATTTTCAGCCTTGCCGGGGTCGGGCGCACGCTGGTGGACGGGATCACCTCGCGCGATTATACGCTCGTGCAGGGGTTCACCGTCGTGATCGCGGTCTCGTTCGTGGTCATCAACCTGTTCACCGATCTTGTTTACAGCTACCTCGATCCCCGCATCCGGTTAGGTTAATCGATCATGTCTGAAGCGACGCCGACTGTCACGAAACTGAAAAAGGACTCACAGGTCAAAGGGCGCGCGCCCCGCTCCAGTCTGCTGCTGGATACGATCAAATACTTATTTCGCAACCGCTCTGCCGTGCTCGGCATGATCATCATCTTGCTGCTGATCCTCGTCGCGCTGACGGCTTCGCTGGTCGCGCCGTATGACCCGATCCAGTCGATGATCGGGCAGCCGGGGCACAGCGGACAGCTCCCCGCGCGCGCGCCGTGCATCCATCTGCTCGGCTGCCCGGTCACCGAACCGGAACACCTGATGGGGTTGGATTTGAACGCCCGCGATCAGTTCAGCCGCCTGCTGTTCGGATCGCGCGTGTCGCTGATCGTCGGCTTTTCGAGCGTGACGTTTGCGATCCTCGTCGGCTCGACGCTCGGCATGGTCGCCGGTTTCCTCGGCGGGTGGGTCGATAACGTGATCATGCGCTTCATGGATGTGCTGCTGGCGTTCCCGTCGCTGCTGCTGGCGATTGCGATTGTCACCGTGCTCGGTCCCGGTCTGCAAAATGCGCTGCTGGCGATTGCGCTCGTGTCGATCCCGCAGTATGCCCGCTTGGCGCGCGCCAGCGTGTTAGCGACTAAAGAATACGAATACATCACGGCGGTGCGCGCGTTGGGCGCGACTCCCGCCCGAATCCTGATTCAGCACGTCGCGCCGAACTCGCTCACCCCGCTGATCGTGCAGGGGACGCTCGGCATCGGCGGCGCGGTGCTCGAAGCCGCCGCGCTCTCCTTCCTCGGACTCGGCGCGCAGCCGCCCACGCCGGAATGGGGCGCGATGCTCAGCGAGGCGCGCAACCGCGTGTTCACGTCGCCGCATCTGGTGTTCTACCCCGGCTTGGCGATCATGATCACGGTGTTGGGCTTTAATCTGCTCGGCGATGGGATGCGCGACGCGCTCGATCCGCGCTTGAATCGGAATTAGGCAGGCTATTCGGGGAAGATGTCTTTCACGGAGAGCGTGAAGCCGGGGAGAACTGTCCCGCCGTCGAGCGTGTCGTTCACGGTCAGCGTGCGTGGGGCGGTGTCCGGCGCGAGAATCTGCACAACCCGCTTATCGGGGTCAACAATCCACACGACCGCCCCTGCCCGCACAGAATTGAAGGCTTTGGCGCGCACGTCGTGTTCCTCATCGGTGGGCGAGATCACCTCGACGGCGAGATCGAGCGGGAGACTGATCCACGTTTCATGGGGTGCTTTGGGGTATTTCGACTTAAGGATCAGCCCCACGTCGGGCATGTAACGGTCGCCGAGGACTTTGAATCCCCCATCCGGGACTGTCACCCATGCGAAATCACCATGATCGTCAAGGTAACGCCCGACACGGCGATTGATCAATCCGGCAACAATGGAACAATAGCTGTTAGAGACCACTTCGACGATCCTCCCGGCGATGTATTCAAGGCGTCGATCTTTGTTTTCAGGGAGCAGCACATACTGGTCGAATTCTTCGACTGTCATTTGGCGAATCTGGGGGGTCGCAACCATCGGGATACCTCACTCACTCTGCGTCCATTATGCGTCGAAACGGGGCGTTTGTCAGCCCGCGTTAACGCACGATGAATGACAGCGTCATGCCCAAGAACGCACCGGTGGCAAGCTGTTGATTATGCCACGTTTGCTCCGCCTGTTCGGTGCCGTACATCTTGAAGAAGAATAAGGGGTCACCTTCGGACGATGTTCCTTCGTGACCCTTTTCGCGGCGGGCGTAGTTTTCCATCGTGATATAGTCGCCGCCGCTCCGGGCGATCACCGTGCCAAAGTGATAGTCGAAGGAGTCCTTTTGCTTTTCTTCGTCCGTTGCCAGACTGCGAGTGACGAGAACGTCTCCAATTTTGGGAGCTAGGAACTGATTTACCTGCTGCTCGCGCAGCAAGTGATTGATTTTTTCCGGAGACTCTTTATACATCCGTAAGAAATCAACCGCCATCTCATCCAACCGCTTGAGCGACTCTTCGAGTTTGTTCTGGTTTTTTTCGCCCTCGACGATGGACTTGGCTACCGTTAGATACTTGTAGACCCCGCCAGTCAGGGTATCCATCAGATTCGCCGCGATGAGCAGCGCTTGAGGGTGGGCGTCCGAGGCTAAACCGGATCGCTTGGTAACCAGTTCCGCCATCTGGTTGCAGTTCTGCGGGACAGTCACCTTCAGCCCCACTCCTTTCTGCTTATTTAACCGCTTGGGCTCGATTTGGAACAGCATGTACACCCTGTTCTTGTCGCTGATCTCAAGATAACGGCTCGTAGGCTGCATTCGAATCGGGCTTTTGATCTTCTCTAAGATCGTGTTGCTTTCCTCAATGCGCGCTTTGGTCGCAAAGAAGACTTTCGCCTCGACCCCCGCCTCAATCGCCAGATCGAGGTCGGCGGCAACCAGCAGGTTCGCCGTGCTCTTATAGGAAAGGTTCGCCCCGCCTTTCTCGTTGTACCAACTGTTCTGGCGCTTCTCTTGGCTGATGAAGAATTCATTGTCTTCACCCGTCACCGTCTTGTCGGAGAGAAATGTGCGCGCCTCCTTGCGAATCGGGTAGGTTTGCGACCCCGTGTCGATGCGAATGTAACGCTGCACAACGGGAGCTAACATCCGCACGACGGCTTGATTTCCAATCTGGCGCTGAAGTTGAAGCACATCGCGCGTGGTCAACCCGCGTGATTCGGGCTGCACACGCTCGTCAGGCTGCCGCGTGACCGGCAGAGTTCGCTGTTTCGCCGTCGAATCGCGTGCGGTTTTGCCCGAATGAGAAGCCATTGCAGATGCCCCTGTAAACAGAGTGGTCAGACCATCATATGCGAATTGCCCCGGTGGAGCAAATTACTCCGATGGCACATGGTTGTCACGGCGAACATATCCGGCATAAAATACGCACTCCTGTTTATCTACCCAAAGAGCCAAGCCTTATGACGACCCAACCAAGCGCCGAGTCGCGCTCGCGGAATGTGGAATTCTGGGTGATCCTCGCGGCGATCCTCGCCTCGGCAATGGCGTTCATCGACAGCAGCGCGCTCGACGTGACCGCGCCCGCCCTGCAAGCCGATCTCGGCATCGACGCGACGCAGCTCCTGTGGATCATCAACTCGTACATGCTCACGCTGTCGGCGCTGATGCTGGCAGGCGGCGCGCTCGGCGACATCTTCGGACGCAAGCGGATGTTTGCCATCGGGATCGGGCTGTCGCTGTTCGCGTCGATCCTGTGCGGGCTGGCGCAAGACCCGAACTTCTTGATCGCGGCGCGCGCGCTCCAAGGCGTCGGTGGGGCGATCATGACCCCCGGTTCGCTGGCGATCATCAGCGCGACGGTGGCGCAGGAGCGGCGCGGGCGGGCGATTGGCACATGGGCGACCTTCGCCACGCTGACCACGCTCTTGGGTCCCGTGCTCGGCGGGTGGCTGGCGAGCCTCGGCTTGTGGCGCATGATCTTCTTCATCAACGTGCCGGTGGCGGCGATTGCCCTGTTCGCCCTACTGCGCTACGTCCCTGAAAGCTACGGCGACCGGACGCGGCGCGTGGATATCCCCGGCGCGGTGCTGGTGACGGTGGGACTTGCCGCGCTGGCATTCGGCTTTTTGCAAGCGTCGGATGTCGGTTGGGGCGATCCGGTCGTGCTGGCGGCAATCGCTGCCGGGGTGATCGCGCTGGCGCTGTTTCTACTCGTAGAACGCCGCAGCGATCACCCGATGGTGCCGTTCAGCCTGTTCAAATCGCGCACGTTCAGCGGGACGAACCTGCTGACTTTCTTCCTGTACGCCGCGCTGCGCTTCGCGCCGTTCTTCCTCGTGCTGAACTTGCAGCAGGCGCAGGGCTACCCGCCAGAGGTTGCCGGATTCGCCTTTTTGCCGTTCAGCGTCCTGCTCACGCTGATGTCGCGCTGGTCGGGCGCGTGGAGCGACCGGATCGGCGCGCGGCTGCCGCTGATCATCGGTCCCGCCATCACGGGGATCGGGTTTGCCATGCTGGCGCTTCCCGGTCTAACGGGCGGGCAAAACGACTATTGGACGAGCTATTTCCCCGGCGTGATCGCGCTTGGCATCGGCATGGGCATCACCGTGACGCCGCTGACCACTGCCGTGATCTCGGCTGCCCCGGAAGAAAGTTCTGGCACGGCGTCGGGGATCAACAACGCGGTCGCGCGGACGGCGGGCGCGCTCGGCTTGGCGCTGGTCGGGTCGCTGGCGATTCTGTACTTCACGGGCGTTTTGCAGCCGCGCCTGACCGGGGCGAATATCCCGGCGGGGTCGGTGGACGTGATGATGGCGAACGCGGGCGACTTCGGCGCGCTGAGCGTCCCGGCAGAGTTAACGGGCGACATGGCAAGCGCGGCGAACGAGGCGATCCGCTGGGCATTCGTGGATACCTTCCGCTTGGTGATGATCGCGGCGGCGGTACTGGCGTGGATCAGCGCGGGGATGGCAGCACTGCTGGTGGAGGACAAGAAAAGCAATTAGCCTTTAGCAATTAGCGGTTAGCACAAGCTAAATGCTAACCGCTAATCGCTAATCACTTCTACTAATCCTCGACCATTGCCTCTTCGCCCTCGAAGGCGATGCCTTCCGGCGGGCGCACGGTGAACATATAGCCGATGCCCCGCTCCGTACGGATGTAATGCGGGTGATGCGAATCGGCTTCCAGCTTGCGGCGCAGGCGGTGCATGTGGACGCGCAGCGTATCCTCGTAGACTTCTTCCGAGGGCCAGACACGGGCGATCAACATGCGATTTTCGACCACGCGCCCCGCGTTGCGCAGCAGGACATGCAGCAAAATCGACTCGGTGGGGGTCAAGCCGTAGGGCTTGCCGTTGACGACGATGCGGTTGTGCGCGAAGTCGATGTTCAAGCCATCGTCAATGCGGATGATCGGTTCGCTGGCGTAGTCGAGGCTGGGCATACGTGCCAGCACGACCTGCACGCGCGCTTCGAGTTCGCGCATTTCGAACGGTTTGACGATAAAATCTTCAGCATACTTCTTCAAGCCCTGCACGACCGTTTCGGTGTCGCTGTAGGCGGTGATGAAGATGATCGGCACATCTGCCATCGACTTGAGACGGTTGCTCAATTCAAAGCCGTGCATGGTCGGCAGACCGAGATCCACCAGCGCGATGTGCGGCAGCCCGCGCATCTGCACGTGATCGAGCGCTTCCGGCGCGTCCATAAAGGACGTGACCTCGAAGCCGTGCGCCGTCATATAATCGGAGATCAGCTTGTTGATCGCGCTGTCGTCCTCCACGAGTAATATTTTGGTTTTGCCCATGTGCGAGCCTCTCTGAATCTAACGAAATTACGCCAACACGTTGTAATGAATATACAACGAATGTAACAATAAATCCAGTAGGGTTGATCGTTCGATAATTGAGATTTGGGTTAAAATGGGCGGATACTTGGTATCCACTAGGAGTATTTGTGTCTTCGTCAGTTGTCCACATTATCCGGCGGCGTAAGAATCGCGCGCAGCGCAAGGCACACCGCGACACGCAGCGGCGCATCTGGTCGATCCTGATCGGCGCGGCGCTGGTGATCCTCGTGGGCATCCCCGGCGGGGCGGCGGTCGGCGGGGCAGCATTCCTGTATATGAATGCGACGGCGAACCTACCCGATCCCGGCGAAAACCCGTTCGCGGTGAACGGCACGACGACGTTTTATGATCGCACGGGCGACACGCTGATCTACACGGCGTCGAGCAGCGACCGCCCATGGGTGGCGCTCGACACGCTGCCGCCTTACGTCATCGCCGCGACGCTGGTCAGCGAAGACCCGGATTTTCTGGTGACTCCGCCCCCCGGCATCGAGACGGTGTTCGTCAAGCTGTGGCAAAACGTGCTGATCGCCACGCTCGCGCCGGACTCGACGATCACGGGCAGGCTGGTGCGCAACGCGATTCTGTCGAACAGCGGGTCGCTGGTCGATCAGCGGACGCGCGAAATCGCACTGGTGGGCGAGATCAACCGCCGCTACAGTGCCGAGACGATCCTCGAATGGCATTTGAACACGAACGATTACGCCAATGAAGCATTCGGAATCGAAGCGGCGGCGCAGACCTATTTCGGCAAGCGCTCGGTTGATCTAACGCTGGATGAGGCGGTGATGCTGGCGGCGATCCCGACGGCGGCGCAGTACAACCCGTTCGACGACGAGACGGCGGCGCGCGGTCGGCAAGCTGATCTACTGCGGCGGATGCGCGATCTGAACGCGATCAGCCAAGCCCAGTACGAAGCGGCGGCGTCCGTGCAGACCGTGATCGCGCGGCGCGGGATCAACGCGCCGGTTGCGCCGGATTTCATCGCCTTTGCGCGCCGCCAAGCCGAAGCCATCCTGACCGGACTCGGCATGGACGGGCGGCAGATGGTCGCGCGCGGCGATCTGCGCATTGTGACGACACTCGACCTTGATCTGTATAACCAGTCGGCGTGCGTACTGGAGACGCAGATCGCGCGGCTGAACGCGACACCTGCTCCGGCAGGTGACTGCCTCGCGGTTGCATACCTACCGCGCATGGAGTCGCGTCCGACTGGGGCTGCGCCCGACAGCGGCGCGCTGATGCTGCTCGACGCGCAAACGGGCGAAATCCTCACGCTGATCGGCGCGGTGACGCTGGTAGACCATCAGCCGGGGGTGACACTTCAGCCATTCGTGTATCTGCAAGGCTTCTTGGGCAGTTACACGCCCGCGACGATGGTCTACGACGTGCCGAACAGCTATCCCGGTGCGGAACAGGGCTTGATCTACACCTTCACCAACCCCGACGACGCATTTCGCGGGGTGATGAATCTGCGCGCGGCGATGGGCGCGTGGCTCGTGCCGCCCGCCGCCAGCCTCGCGCATCAACGCGGCATGACGAACATTCTGCGGACAGCGCATCAGCTCGGCTTGAATTCGCTGGACGAGAACCGGAGCGATATCCTGCTGCTGGAACGGGGCGGCGCGGTCTCTGTGCTGGATATTGCCTACAGCTATTCGGTGTTCGCGTCGCTCGGCGGGATGCGCGGTATCCCGGTTGAACCGGTGGCGCGCGGCTTCCGGGCGCGTGATCCGGCGGCGGTGCTGCGCATCGAAGAGGCGAACGGCGGCGTGCTGTGGGCATATGACCGCGAAGAAGCGATCCGCTGCGGCACGCTCGACGTGTGTACGCCGCTGCTCGAAGATAAGCTGGCGTATCTGGTCAACGACATCCTCGCGGATCAAGAGACGCGCTGGACGACGCTCGGACAGCAGAACCCGCTGGCGCTGTCGCGTCCCGGCGCGGTGGTCAACGGGGTGACGACGGACGGGTTGGATAACTGGACGGTCGGGTATACGCCGCAGATCGTCGCGGGCGTGCATCTCGGTCGTGCCGACGGCGCGGCGATGGGGCTCGATCCGTATGGCATGACCGGCGCTGCTCCGGTGTGGCGCGCGCTGATGGAATACGCGCACGCCCGCGCCAATTTGCCCGCGACGGGCTGGGAACGCCCGGAGACGATCATCGAAATGCAGGTGTGCGAGAAATCCGGCTTGCTGCCGAACGGCGTGTGTCCGGTGGAGCGCGAACTGTTCATCGACGGAACACAGCCGCGCGCGGTCGATTCGTACTGGCAGACGGTCGAGATCAACAACCAGACCGGGCAGCGGGCGACGGTCAACACGCCGCCGGAATCACGCAGCGAGGTGCTGTACTTCGTGCCGCCCGATGCGGCGCGCGAGTGGTGGGTCGCCAACAATCAACCGCTGCCGCCGACCGAATACGACAACGTGAGCGTGCCGCAGGTGTTTGAGCTTGTCCGGCTGACGCGCCCGCAGTTCTTCGACTACGTAGGCGGGCAGGTCGAAATCTACGCGGAGATCAACACGCAGAACATGGGATATTTTCAGGTGCAGTACGGGCAGGGCTTGAGTCCGAGCGTGTGGATCGACATCGGCGGGCAGCAGACGAGCTTTGACCCGACTGTGCCGGTGGCGACGTGGGACACGTCCGAACTCGACGGCTTGTACAGCCTGCGCCTGATCATGGTGCAGACCGACAGCAGCCGCAGCAGCGACTCGCTGCAAGTGACGGTCGATAACGTCGCGCCGGCGGTGACGCTGCAATCGGTCGAGGTCGGCAAGGTCTACCGCTTCCCCGGCGATGCGGTCGTGGCGCTGCAAGCCGACGCCCGCGACAATTTGATCATCGAGCGCGTGGAGTTCTACCAGAACGGTGTGTTCTTGGGCGCGGACGCCGAAGCGCCGTACGGCTTCGAGTGGCAGATCGACGCGCCGGGGACGCAGACGTTCACGGCGTTCGCCTTCGATGCGGTGGGCAATCAGTCGAGCAGCCAGCTCACGGTGGAGATTTTGCGGGCGGGGTCGTAAAGAAAGAAGGAAAAGAAAGAAAAGATTCAACGCAAAGACGCGAAGACGCAAGGGCGCAAAGGAGAGGGAGA
>JACSRG010000335.1 GCA_014879865.1 Anaerolinea sp. | reverse complement strand
TTGTGTGTTTGTGCCATGTGTCGTGTTCTAGCTCATGAAAAAGCTGTTGGATCGTTTGCTATTGTAGTGTATTTCAAGTTGCAGCGTGTCGATCAAAGCGAAGCTCTCCCCACAGATCCTATGCAGTAGATCACGACTTGCGCTATTATTTGGGTGGTAGTTAGTCAAACAAACATGAAGCGAGTCCCCGATGTCTCGGATCGACGTATTCATCAGTTCGACCTCGAAAGATTTGCTGGATTACCGCGAAAAAGTCCGCGCGGCAGTGAGCAAGCTCGGCGCGCACCCGATCATCATGGAAGAATTCAGCGCGACTGAACGCAATGCGCTGCAAAAGTGTTATGACGAGGTGCAGAACGCCGAAGTCTTCGTCGGAATTTACGCCCATCGCTATGGTTTTGCCCCCGGTACGGACATGACCTTCACCACGAAAGACGGCGAAACCCGCACGGGCGACGGCAAGACGAGCATCACCCACTGGGAATACCTGTGGGCACGTGAACGTAACCTGCCACTGCTGCTGTACGTCATGGCGGACAAGGACGATGACGGGCGACTGGTCAGCGTGCCGCCGGAATTCGTCGACAGCGAACCGGGCAGGTCGTCGCTGGCGGACTTCAAAAAGTTGATCATGGGGACACATGTCATCGAGTCGTTCCACTCGCCCGACAACCTGCAAGCGCGGGTGACGGCGGCGCTCGCCCCGGTGATCAATACGTTGGCGCTCGAACCGGTCAAGCCGTACCTGCAATGGCTGCACGAACAGAGCAAAAAGAGCGGTTTGCTGCAAGTCCTCAAGCCGCGCGAGATCGGCGGGGAGAACCGCGCTGTCACGGTGGATCAGGTTTATACGGCGCTGGACACGCGCACCGCCGTTACACGCGAGACAGAAACGGGGCGAATCGTCAGCGCGGAAGAAGTTGCGCGCCAGAAGCAGGCTGGAAAGAAAGATGATGATTTTAGAGCCAGCGCGCTGACGGCGATGGAAGCCGCCTCGTTCTACCCGCACCTAGTGCTGCTCGGTGACCCCGGCAGCGGCAAATCGACCTTCGTCAATTTCCTGACCTTATGCCTCACGGGGCAAGCGTTGGATCGCAGCGCGGATTGGCTGGAGAGGTTGAAAACGCAGGGCTGGACGCATGGCGAGAAGCTGCCCGTCGTCGTCACGCTGCGCGACTTCGCACAGGATGTCCCCGCCGATGCTCACGAAGGCAGCGCCAAACTGCTGTTCGACCATATTGAACGTCAGCTTGGAAAATGGAAATTTGAAGCCGCCTTTGTGGTGATCAAGCAGGCGCTCGAAACCGGAAACGCGCTCGTACTGCTCGATGGGCTGGACGAAGTGCCGCCCGCCAAACGCGAATTGGTGCGCGATACGATTACCCGGTTCCGTGAGCGCATTCACCGGAACAACCGCCTGATCGTGACCTGCCGCATCCTCAGCTACACGGACGACGCGTGGCAAATCCCCGCTATGCACGTCGAAACGATTGCGCCGTTCGATGAGGATAAGACCGAAAGTTTCATAAGAGCGTGGTACACCGCCTTAGGGGTACTCAACGAGATCGATCAGGAAACCGCCGAGAAGCGCATCGCCGATCTCACGGAGGGCTTGCAGCATCCGCATTTGCAGAACATCGCTGAAAACCCGATGCTGTTGACGGTCATGACCATCGTCCACAACCATACCGGGGCGCTGCCGCGCGAAAGCGCCAAACTCTACCAGCAGTGCGTCGAACTGCTCATGCTGCGCTGGCGTTCGCAGGAAGCGCGCGCGCTCATGGAGAACTTGGACATCCGCGAAGACGACCTCTATAAGATGCTGTGGGAAATCGCCTATTATGCCCACGACCAACAGGCGGATCGGGAAGGTGCGGCTGACATTTCCCAAGCCGACGTGCTGGCGATTGCCAGTCGGCGCTTGGGCAGCTTCGCCAACGCGGAAATATTCTGTGAGTTCGTCGAAAAACGCGCCGGACTGCTGATCGGGCGCGGCTACGAGGGGCTGCACCGCGTGTTCACCTTCCCACACCGCACCTTTCAAGAATATCTGGCGGGCTGCTACGTCGCCAGCGAACGTTTCACGCGCAGCATTCCCAAGCTGGCACGGCGCGGCGTAGGCTGGCATGAAGTTGTCATGCTGGCCTCCGGGCATCTGGTTTTCAATCGCGGCGATTACGCGCAGCCGCTCGATGCGGTCAACGTCATGATTCCAGAAAGCCTCAAGCCGCAGAATGATGAGGATTGGCGCGTCGTGGCGCTGGCAGGTGAAATGCTTGAATTGATCGGTGTGCAAAATGTCGAAAATGACGAGGCGGGGCGCGAAGTCCTGCCGCGTGTTCGCTCGCTGCTAGCCGAGCTTGTGAGTCAAGGACAACTCCCACCGATTGAACGGGCAGCGGCTGGACGCACACTTGGCATCCTCGGCGATCCGCGTTTTGGCGTCGGTGTCAACGCTGACGGTATCCCTGAGATTGACTGGGTGGAAGTTCCAGCAGGCGAGTTCCAGTTCGGAAATGAAGAGTTTGCGTGCCGTCGCCCGGAAGTGATCGACCTACCTGCTTTTCGCATTAGCCGCTACCAAATCACCAACGCGCAGTTCCTAGCCTTCGTCAATGCGGATGACTTCGACGACGACCGCTGGTGGACGCCGATCCCAGCGTATCTGCCTAGAAAAGACGTTGACGAAGTTGACGAAGAAGACCGCGATACCCGTAGTTTGGCAACCTGGGTAGGACAGCTCTATGCTAACTATCCTTGCTATGGGGTATCTTGGTATCAAGCGAGCGCATTTTGCCGCTGGTTGAGCGACAAATTGGGAAGCCCGATCACACTGCCAACTGAGGAGCAGTGGGAGAAATCGGCGCGGGGCACGGCGGGGTTGTTGTATCCGTATGGTAATGAATATGATCCACTCAAATCCAATGGACCCGAAACAGGTATCAACGACGTGACCGCAGTTGGCATCTTCCCCAACGGCATGTCCCCCTATCAAGTGCACGACTTGAGCGGTGGTGTTGTTGATTGGTGCTTGAACTCCGGTGAAGCGCCATATACGATATTAGAGATGGAATTAAAGAACAACATTGCAGCTTATCGTGGTGGCATGTTCAGAAATGCCATTAAATGGGTTTCAACGGTCAAGCGTTTAAGTGCCAAGTGCAGTGAAAAGGGTAGATATGTGGGTTTTCGGATCGTCGCCCCGGTGTAAAGTTTTTGCGTAGGATCGCGATTTATCGCGTTCACCAATACTCAGGCGTCACGGCGCGTACACTTCCTCCGGTGTGACCCGCTGCGGCGTGATGCTCCCGTCGATGTACTGCGCGTGCCACAGGTGGAAGATCAACGCCTGCCACAGCCCGTGCATCTCGTACT
>JACSRG010000282.1 GCA_014879865.1 Anaerolinea sp. | reverse complement strand
CGCTTCCAGCTTCTTGACCAGCGCGGCGTGATCTTCGGTCTGCGGATTCCAGTCCACGTACAGCGGCTTGATCTTCGTGCGCAGGAAGTGATCCGGGCAGGATGTGCCGAGTTCGGCGAGGCGCGCGGCGTCGGCGCTGTTGACGAATTCGAGGATCACATCGTCGGTTTGTACCGTGCCGATGAAGCGGCGCTGCTGCGAGACCATACCGCGCAGCGTCGGGAGCAGGGCGATCAGCCGGGCGTCGCGGTCAGCGAGCGGCGGGTGCTGTGTACCGCCGAAGGTCGCCGCGCCTTTGTCATGCTCGGCGAGATAACGTGCCGCCTTCTCGATCAGCGTCAGCGACAATTCGTAGCATTCTTTGTCGTCGTTCGCCCAGTTGATCAAGCCATGCCCGCCGAGGATGATGCCTTTCAGGTTCGGGTTCTGGCGGATCGTCTCTTGCAGCAGCAAGCCGAGTTCAAAACCGGGGCGCTGCCATTCAACCCACGCGACTTCATCGCCCCAGATTTCGTTCACCAGCGCTTTGCCGTTACTGCACGCGGCGATGGCGATCACCGCGTTCGGGTGGGTGTGATCGACGTGGTCGAACGGGATGAAGGCGTGAAGCGGCGTGTCAATCGACGTGGCGCGCGGGTTGAGGTTGTAGACGGTGTGGGTGTACATATCGACCATCGCGTCCTCGATGGGCGTCTTAGCGCCTTTGACTTCGGCAGCAGCATAGATGCCTTGCAGCGCCATCAGCTTATCCATGTAGAGCGAGGCGAAGTTGGCTTTCTTGGACGTGCGCAGGTCGCCACCTGAGCCCTTGACCCACATGACGCGCACTGGTTCGCCGGTCAGCGGGTCGGGCAGGGTAACTTTGCTCGACGTATTGCCGCCACCCGTGTTGGTGATGCGCTGATCGCTGCCGAGCAGGTTGGAACGGTACACCAGCCGTTCGACTGGATCAAGCTGATTAGCGCGGACATCATCCCACAGATAATGGACGTGCCTGTACTCACTTGGATTGTAATAATTCATGGGTTACCTCAGAAAAAGCTGCGCTGCGTAAGAAACTTTTGCCAGAAAATAACATCAAACGAAGAAAAACGCAAGTTTGTGAAAGAAAGCGATAATAATTGAGCACTGAAGCTTTGCTAAATGAACGTATGACAATTGTTTGCGCTTCTGCCTCACATGACTGATAATTTAGTTCGAATATTGTAAGAACACGGTGCGCCATTGTGACTGATTCGCAACTGTCCACGCGCCCGACGCGCATTGCCGCCATCCTGACTGTCGTAATTGGCTGTACGGCACTCCTCGGCTGGTATTTCAATCTGCACGCGCTCGGACGAATTTTCCCTGAATTTCGTCCGATGTCACCCAATACCGCCTTTGGCTTAATTGTGGCGGGTGCTGCGCTCCTCCTCATCTGCCGGGGGACTCGTCGTGTTGTCCATTTATTCGGGCTAGTTCTGATCGCTCTCGCCGGGCTAACGCTGCTGCAAACCGTCTTTGGTGTGAATTTCGGGATCGACGGTATGCTCGTCCCCAGCGCTCTACCGCAGTCTGCCAGCGTGACGCGCATGAGCATCTCCTCGTCGATCAATTTCATCGCCTTCGGCATCACGCTGTTGGTCGATTACCGTCGATTTCTGCTGTTCACCCGCTCCGCGCTCATGCTCATCGCCGTTACGTCGGGGATCGCGCTGGTTGGCTTGCTCTACAACGCCGAGTCGCTCTACGATGTGCTGCTGTATGATCGCCTCGCGCTCACCAGTACACTCGGCTTCATTATGGTGTCGGGCGGCTACCTGCTGATCCTACCGAGTCCCCTGCTAACGGTGATCACCTCGCAGACCAGCGCGGGCAAGACGGGGCGTCTGCTGCTGCCGCTGGCGCTGATCGTCCCGGTGCTGCTTGGCTGGCTCGTCTTGCAGTTGATCGCCGCCGGTGCGTTCGATGCGGTGGTCGGCGTGACGCTGCTGGTCTTGTTCACGGTGGTGATCTTCGTCGTGGCGATCAGCGTGAACATGCGCGTCGTCTACAAAGAGGAAAAACTGCGCGCCGAAGCCGAAAAGAGCGCGCTGGCGCTCACGTTGCAGCGCGAACGGACACGGCTCGTCAACGATTTCGTCACCAACACGCTGCACGATCTGCGGACGCCGCTCTCGTCGATTGGCACGAACGCCTACATCATCCAGCGCACGGACGATCCCGCCAAGCGCGCCGAGCGCGTCAAGAATATTCAAGAGCTGGTCGCGCGCATCGCCCGCCTGCTCGACCAGTTCGCCGAAATGGTGCGGCTGAATCGCATGGAGGGCGTGCTGCTCAACCCGCTCGACCTGAACCTGCTTGTGCAGCGGGTCATCGAGGAGCAAAGCCGCCTTGCGCAGCGGCACGGTTTGCGCTTCCAGTTGGAACTCGCCGCCGACCTGCCGCCGCTCGCCGGGGCAGAAACGCTGCTGCGTACCGCGCTGGTGCAAATCATCAACAATGCGATTCGCTACACACCACAGGGCGGACAGATCACCCTACGGACGCGGCGCATCGGCTTGAATGTGCTGCTCGAAGTGGTCGATACCGGTGTGGGCATCCCCACCGAGTCGGTGCAGAAGGTGTTTGAGCCACAGTTCAAAGTGGATTCGTCACGCGGGGGCGATGGCAGCACGGGCGGATTCGGCTTGTCGATGGTCAAGCGCATCGCCGAACTGCATCGCGGACGGGTCGAGATCGAAAGCACGGTCAACAGGGGGACGACTGTGCGGCTGCACCTGCCGCTGGACGCCGGTGGGATACAATAGCGCACGCTAAGTACAAACGAATTAATCTCTAGGGGTCTGTACGGGCGCAGCAGGCTGCGCCCGTATGTTCGTTCGTGGATTTCTTTCGAGAACTAATCTCAGGCTTTGTTCTCCGGTGGTTCTTCATTCGGCGTCGGAGTGACCGCCGGAGTGACCGCCGGAGTGACCGCCGGATCGGCAGCGGGTGTTTCTGTTAACGTCGTTTCCCCGCTTGACCCGTTGGTCGTCGCTTCGAGCGGCAAGCCGCTTGGCGGCGCGGGCGTGATCGTCGCCAGTTCGGTTACGGTACGCGACGGCGGAAGCTGCCAATCGGTCGGGATGTAGCGCCGGATCGGTTCGGGCAGGCGGCGCAGCAGACGATCCGCGCGCCCCAGATACAGGATGATGAACAGCACGCTCAAGGCGGTGATGATCGCGCCCACGCGCAGCAGCGGCGCGGTGAATTCGAACTCGATGACCTGTTCGCTGTTCGGCGGGATGACGTAGCCGATCAACTGCCCGACCGACTCAAGGCGTGCGGGCTCTCCATTGATCCGCACGACCCAACCGGGCCATGCGACTTCCTGCACGACCAGCACGACCTGTTCTTCGGTGGTGTTGTTGTAATTGAAGCGAATCTTCCCCGGCAGCCAGTCGTACTCGGTGACGGGCTGTGTCAGCGTGGTATCCATCGGGATGCGGAAATCTTCGCGCGGCGGGGCGGTCGATGCCCACAGCAGATCGTCGTATTGGATGGTGAAGGCATACGCCAGCGCGTTCGGGTTGCGCCACGCGCACGGCTGACCATCCCCCATCAGCGGGCTGCCTTCGACGGGTGACCAGCCGCGCAAACCCCAGAATTCCTGCTCCGCTTGGAAGTAGGGGATGATCCATTCGGGCGTTGCTTCAGTCAGGTCGAGATCGAAGATCGTCGGCGTCACGCCGAGCGGGTCATAGTCCGCATTGATGTTGGAGATGCGCACGCCTTCGCGGATGAACGGGTTGACCGTGTAGTAATCGAGCACCCACACGCTCGGCATGGGCTCGTCGTCGTGCTCTTTGATCCACGCGACGCACTGCGAGATCATCGACGACTCTGGCACGACCGAGCCGTAAAGCAGCCGCCCGCTGACCACTTCCCAGACTGCCAGCAGCGACAAGCTGACCAGAATCACGCCAATCGAGACGCGGACTGCTGCCCGCAGCCAATCGCGGAACTCGCTTGTCGCCAATTGGCGATAGCTTGCCGCCGGATCGATTCGCTTCCAGAAGATGTCGATCCACAGCGCCGCGAAGGTCGCCGCCCAGAACGAGGTGAGGGTCAACATGCGGTTGACGTTGCGCCAGCGCCCGATCAGCGGCAGGTTTTCATACGCCCACCCGACGAACGCATTCATCCCCGATCCCCACGTCGTGAAGAAGATGAAGAAGAAGACTCCGGCGAACCAGATGCGCCACTGATTGCCTAACGAGCGCCGTTCACCGGGGAGCGCGCGTTCCAGCACCGGCAGCAGCAGGAAGACGATGAAGCCGAACCAGATCGGCATGGTATAGATGTAGTAGTTCTCGTTCCAGACGCCGCCGCCATCCTGCACGAAGCTCGGCGAGAACAACTGCGCGATCACGGCAGTCATCGAGGCTGGCGCGCCCCACCCGCTTTCGGAGGGATGCCGCCCGATGTAGCCGGAGTTCAGCAGGATCGGGATGAAGGTGATCCCGGCAAGTCCAATCGTCAGCACCAGCGAGAGGATCATCCGCTGCCAGATCACGCGGTCGAATGCCAGCGGCAGCCAATGCGGTGGATCGTCCTCGGTGCGCGCGCGCACGAGATGCAGCAGCATGATCACCACCGCCATGAAGATCGCGGGCAGGGTGTAGTAGATGTTGCCGCCCAAGAACAACATGGTGATCCAGAAGGCGAGCAGCACCACCGGGTAGCGCTGCTTCTTGAACTTTACCAGCGCGATGGACGAGGCGACGACCCATGGGATAATCGCCTGTGTCGTGCCTAACTGGAAATATCCCCGCGTGATCGCGGTGTGCTGGGGTCCTTTCACGGCGAACAATAAGCCGAGCAGCAGCCTGCCCGCTGCGCCGAAGCCGAGCACGCGACCCAAGTACCAACCGCCGAAGCCTGACAGCACCGACGAGATGATGACGCTGATTTTGATCCCGTTCGGGTAGCCGATCAGGAAGCTTGGCAGGGAGCTAAACGGGCTGAGCGCGAATGAAAACGGACTGTCGATAGTCGGTTCGCCCCGGCTCAAATAAGGCTGCCAGAGCGGGATATAGCCGTACTTGTCCCAACTAACCTTAACGTACTGGGCAGAACTCGTCAGCCATTGGGCTTCGTTGCCGTGCAGTGTGAAGGTCGGATCAGAATTAATGAATTCGCGCATTCCATAGACGGCGACGATGGCGATGAGCGCAAGTTCCAAGACGAGCTGGCGGAAGGTCAGCGGAGGCAGAGACTTCACAAGCCTATCCCCTATACACAGCTAGATACACGTCCCCTATTGTAGCCGACTATGACGCACTGGGCGCAGTAAAGAAATCTTTATGCTCTTCAGTCGGTGCGCTTATCGCCCCGCCGTACGGGCTGCGTGACCCTGTCTGGACTCCTCTGGCTAACCATAGTACACTGATCATCTTGCAAATACCGGATTATGCAAAGGAACGCATGAGCGACTGTACACCAGAACAGTTCCGATCAGATCGGATGGCGGCATGGATCAAGAGTGTCTGGATGCCGACACATCCCCAGACGATTACACTGTGGACCAGTGTGAGCGTGATCAACGAAACCGTCTGCGAACGGTTGGATCGCGCACGCACCTTCGAGGGGTACTGTTACGCGGGCATGGAGCCGACCGAATGCCCGATCTTGCCACGCATCAAGCAGGCAGATGATCGCGGTTTAGTCTGGCGGCAAACCGGAGCGTTTATCTATCACTTTGTGCCTGACACATCGAGTGCCACTGGCACGCCGCGCCAGCCCTTCGACGTGCTGGTGACTTCCGTCCACCTGCACGAAAACGGCTGGAGCTATGCGGTGTTGGCGGCGATCCCGGCAGCATTCCGCACGGGGTGGGCGGCATTCGTGGAAGAATGCAACCGCCTCGACGAGGCATATGATCAGCATGACCGCGTGATCGTCATCGGCGGGCGGCAGAACTCGTTTGTGCCGATGGTCGATTGGGACGAGATCGTCCTCCCGGCGGCGCTCAAAGCCGATTTGCTCAACGACGTGGATGCCTTCTTCAAAAAGGGCGTGAGCATCTACCAGCGGCTCAACCTGAAGCCGTTCCGCAAACTGCTGCTGGCGGGCGTGCCGGGGACGGGCAAGACCATGTTGTGCAACGCGCTGGCGAAGTGGGCACTCGCCGAGGGCTACTTGGTGATCTACATTTCGAGCGCGCGCAAGACGAGCAACGAAGAAGAATACACGACCAGCTTCAGCAAGATCGAGCGGGCGCTCGAATCGGCGGCGTCGTCGAACGTGCCGACGCTGATTCTGCTGGAAGAACTCGACGCGTATCTGCATGAAGATGAGAAGGCGCTCGTGCTCAATGTGCTCGACGGTTCGGAAGCGCCCGCCAACCCGAAGGGGACGCTGCTGATCTCGACCACCAACTACCCCGAAGCGATTGACGAGCGTGTGCTCAAGCGTCCGGGGCGTTTGGATCGCGTGTTCATCGTGCCGGAGGTCAAGACGGAACTTGACGCAGTCGAAATGCTCAAGCGCTATTTGGGCGCGATGTGGGACGACAGCTTCAAGGAATTCGCCGGAGAGCTGGTCGGGTATCCCGGCGCATTCATCCGCGAAGTGGCGATCTACGCGCTGACACAGGTCGCACAGGACGATCTTCCTACGCTGCCGACCGAAGTTCTCGAAAAGTCGTACAAGGCGCTCAAGGCGCAGATCGACGCGCGTGACAATTTCCTCAAGCAGCGCTCGTTCGGGCTCGGCGATCCGATGCGGTCGGCGAACGGTCAGCTTACGCACTAGCTAGCCTGCGCCTATTCAGAGTGAAATCCGGCTATTACATGCCGGATTTCACTCATGCCTACCCGCTATAATTTACAATCTTTTTACTTGACAATTATGCGAAAATATACTTAACTTACTCTAAATGCTATGCTAGGGGAATTCCATATTATGCCGCACCGCACGGGCAAGCCTATACTCCGTACCTTCGACACTGATAACGCTCGCCAGATTGCTCGCTTTTTCCAAGTCCTCGCTGATCCGACCCGCGTACGGCTTATCCGCGCGCTTGCAGACGGTGAATGGTGCGTCTCCGATTTGACGCGTGCCCTCGGCATGGATCAACCGGCAGTCTCACACCAACTGAAATTCCTGCGGGAGCAGGGGTTGGTCGCATGGACGAAGACCGGCAGACACGTCTACTATACGCTGGCGGATAATCACCTGCGCGAAATCCTGCTCGCCAGCGCGGAACGGCTCGAACAAGAATCACAGGTGAATAACTAATTCGCGGGATGTAATCGGTTTCGGCTACGGTTTGGTCTTTTGCGGCGGGGGACTAGAGGTCGTCCGGCGCAAAAGGCGGAAACCGGGGCGGGTGACCGCTGCATGGGTGATGTTTGAGACCGCTTCCTCGATGTGCGGCAGCGTGACGGTGAAGGTCGTGCCGACGCCCACTTCGCTGGTGACGTTGATCTTGCCGCTGTGCGCGTCCACGATCCACCGCGCAATCGACAAGCCCAAGCCTGACCCCTCGCCCTTGCGCACGCGAGATGGTTCTGCCTGATAGAAGCGATCAAAGATGCGCTTCAAATCTTCTGGTGCGATGCCGATGCCTGAATCGGCGACCGAGATTTCGGCGTCGGTTTCCGTTTTGCGCAACCCGAGGATGATCTGCCCGCCGTCAGGCGTGAATTTGATGGCGTTGCTCAACAGGTTGAGGAGCAATTGCTTCACGCGATCCGGGTCGGCATTCACGCGCACCGGCTCGAAATCCAGCACCGTGATTTTGAGATCGCGGTCTTTCGCCAGCACCCGCGACTCGCGGTAGACCTCCCCGAAGATCACGTCGAGGTCAATCGGCTGCGGGCTCAACTGCAACCCGCCGTAATCCGCCTTTGCCAGCAGCAGCAGATCGCTGACCAAGCGCGACATGCGCTCGACTTCGCTTTCAATCGCCTCCAGCGACTCGGCGTCCATGCCGTAGCGTTTGATCAAATCGACATGCCCACGAATGGCGGTCAGCGGCGTGCGCAGTTCGTGCGAGACATCCGCGACGAAGCGCTGCTGCACGCTGAACAGGTGCTCCAAGCGTCCCATCACGCCGTTGAACACGTCGATGAGCCGCCCGATCTCATCGTGCGGTCCTTTCCAATCCAGCCGTGTCTTGAGGTCATCGGCGGCGGTGATGCGCTCGGCTGCCTGTGTCACCGTCTCAATTGGCTTGAGCGCGCGGTTTGCCAGCAGCAGCCCGATCCCGACCGAGCCGATGAGCGCGATCAACGTGCTCGCTCCCATGATCGCCAGCAAACCGCGCTCCGCGTATTTCACCGCGTCGAACGAGGTCGCCGCCTGCACGACGAGCGGACGCCCCCACACATTGATCGGGCGGGTAAGCACGCGCCACGTCCCGCTTTCCACGTTAACATACGAGTAGATGTTGGTTGGATCGCCCTGATCGGCGGTGCGGAAAAGTGACGGGTCTTGCTGGAGCGTATTCATGTCCAACGGCGTGACGTAGTCGTCAACGTTGGACGACGCCCGGAGCAGGCGCGGTTCGTCGCTCATATCCCACACCTGCACCCCTACGCCGGACGCGCGGAAGATGTCGATCTGCGGGAAGAAGATCACGATGCGTGCCGGACTGCCGAATTCGCGCACCAGTTCTGCCGAACTGTTCTTCAAGACCTGTGTGACGGTTTCATCCAGCGTGGTATCGACGCTGTTGACGAGCGTCCATCGGGAAATCAGAAATAACGATGATCCGAAGATGACGATGATCACCGCCAGAAGACCCGAATACCACAGGATGAGCTTGCTGCGAATCGTCACGGGCTTATTCTTCTTCGCGCAGCACGTATCCTACACCGCGTACCGTATGGACAAGACGTGCCTCGGTGTTCTGTTCCGTCTTCTGGCGCAGATAGCGGACATACACTTCGATGATGTTGCTTTCACCGCCGAAGTCGTAGCCCCAGACCCGGTCGAAGATCACATCGCGGGTGAGGACTTGGCGCGGGTTGCGCATGAACAGTTCGAGGAGTTCATATTCTTTTGCGGTCAGGTCGATGGGGCGTTCGCCGCGATAGGCGCGGTGAGTCCCGGTATCGAGCGTGAGATCGGCGAAGCGCAGGATTTCGGGGCGCGAGGTCGGCGTAGAGCGGCGGAACAACGCGCGCACCCGCGCCATCAGCTCATCGACCGAGAACGGTTTGACCAGATAATCATCCGCGCCCGCGTCCAAGCCCTGCACCCGGTCTTTGATGTCGTCTTTTGCCGTCAGCATCAAGATCGGTACGTCGCTGGCAGCGCGCAGACGCTTGCATACTTCCAACCCGTCCAAACCGGGCAGCATCCAGTCGAGAATCACGAGATCGGGCGGATTGTCCCGCGCAATCGCCAGCCCTGTTTGCCCTTCACGCGCCACGCTTACGCGGTAGCCTTCATAGATCAGCGCACGTTCGACAAACTGCGCGATGCGTCCTTCGTCTTCAATCAACAGTATGCGTTCACCAGCCATAACCAGAATGTCCCTATGTCACACAGGCGCTTTGTATTCTAGTATAGCCTAAAACAATCGATTTTTAATGATGGCGATCAGCGTAAGGGAAGGGCTATCACCATTTCTTAAGCCTACAGATCGGGGTCGCCGTCGCCGTCGATGTCGAGCATTCCGCCGAGGACTTCGTCGTCGTAATCCCGGCGGCGTCCATCGTCGCGCTGGCGTTCGTCGTTAGGACGACGTGATCCGAAACGGGTATCCGGGGCGCGCGGTTCAAGGGTGGGCGTCGTCGGGACAAATGGCGCGTTCTGAACGGTGATCGGCGGCGGGGGCGGCGGCTCGATCTGGTTTTCGATCACCTGCTGGGCAAGCGCGGAATTGAAGTCATGCTGCTGAGCAATTGCCCGCAAATTCGGGCGGGGTTCGGGGGCGTAAACTTTTTCGTTGTCGGCTTCGCGTTCCTCGCTGAACTGCTGGCGGAGCGAACCCAGAACCGGGAAGATCCCGCGCGTGGTCAGGCGCAGCACAAACACGCCCACCACGACCAGCACCACCGCGCACAGCAGCGCCAAGCCACACCCCAGTACGATCAGCAGCGTATCCGAACTCACGACGAACCTCCCCTTGCCTTACTCTTGATCTTAGCACAGATTTGCTCATTTTTTCGTACACAGTGTATCAGAAGACACGGGTATTTTGATGAGGTATGGGCTGTTTTCTGGCTGTCACCTGCGGGATAATATTCGAAGTCTATTCCTACGGACAGGAAACGTCATGCGTGACTTCATTTCTCAGAGCGTTCAGAAGATGAAACCCTCCGGCATTCGCCGGTACTTCGACATTGCGGCAACGATGGAAAACGTGATCACGCTGGGCATCGGCGAACCGAATTTCGTCACGCCCGGTCATATCATGCAGGCGGGTATGGACTCGCTGATGGCAGGTAAGACGGCGTATACGTCCAATTCGGGGACGATTGAACTCCGTCGCGCGATTTCCGCCTACATCGAACGCTTGTATGGTGTGTACTACTCGCCCGACGATCAGGTCTTGGTGACGGTCGGCGTGAGCGAAGCGCTGTTCCTCGCGCTGCGTGCCGTTCTCGACCCCGGCGATGAGGTGATCGTCGTACAGCCGTGCTTTGTAGCAAACGCGGCGGCGGTCGAAATGGCGGGCGGCGTGCCGGTGATCGTCAACGCGCTGATCGACGACGAGTTTCAGATCACCGGGGCAGCGCTCGAAGACGCGATCACCCCGCGCACCAAAGCGATCTTGATCAGCTACCCGAATAACCCGACCGGCGCGGTGCTCGATCACGCGCATATGCTCGAAGTCGCCGCCGTCGCTGAAAAACACGATCTGCTCGTGATCTCCGACGAAATCTACGAGCGGCTGGTCTATGATGTGGATCACGAGTGTTTCGCGTCGCTGCCGGGGATGTACGACCGGACGATCCTCTTGAGCGGCATGAGCAAATCCTACGCCATGACGGGCTGGCGTGTCGGTTATGCGACCGCGTCTGCACCGCTGATGGACGCGATGCGCAAGCTGCACCAGTACTTGATCATGTCCGCGCCGACCATGAGCCAGCACGCGGCGCTGCGAGCGCTGACCGAAGGCGAAGGCGATGTCGAGGACATGCGCCAGCAGTATGATCGCCGCCGCCGGTTGATCGTCAACGGCTTCAACAACCTCGGCTTGACGTGTTTCGAGCCGCGCGGCGCGTTCTATGCCTTTCCGAACATCGAAGCGTCGGGCATGAGCGACGAGGATTTCTGCGAACGTCTGCTGATGGAGGAACAAGTCGCCGTCGTACCGGGGAGCGCCTTCGGAGACAGCGGGCGTGGTTTCATCCGCGCCAGCTACACCAATTCGTATGAGAACATCGAAGAAGCGCTGGAACGTATGGCGCGCTTCATGCGGCGGCACGGATAAATCTTCGTAAGAAATTCGTTATTGTGTCCCTTGTTCCTTCGTGTTAATTTCAAAGTGCACGGGGGACAAGGGCAAAGTCCATGAGCGACGAGATAGTCGTACTGCTAGCGGATGACAACGCACGACGACGAACCACTCTCAGTACCTTATCGCAGCAATTCAAGATCACCCCGGTAGACAGCAGCGATGACTGCCTGTTGCTCCATTCAGAAGCTGATGTCATTGTTTTGAGCCAGACGATGCGCGGCTGGGACACGGTTTGCAGGCAGATCGCGGATGAGACTCCAGTCTTGCTGCTGACCGGCGCTGGTCGCAGCGACAGCGACGACGGACTTGACGCGGGCGCGACGGATATTATCGCGTCTCCGTTCTCGACGCGCTTGTTCGAGCACCGCTTGCGCCTCCTCGTCGAGCAGCGGCGCGCCTTCATGGACGCCGAAAGCGCCGCGCGACGCTGGCAGCAGGCATTTGAACTCAACCGCGCGGTCAAGCTGCTGGTCGATCCGAGCAACGGGCAAATTGTGGATGCCAACCCCGCTGCCGCGCACTTCTATGGATTCAGCCGGGACGAACTGCGCCACATGCAGATCACCGATCTCGACGCGCCGCCGACGGGCGAGGTCACGGAATCGACGCCGCAGTGGACGCTGTTCAACTTCCGTCACCGCCTCAAGTCCGGCGAAATTCGCCACGTCAAAATCTTCTCCAGCCCGCTCGACGATCACGGGCGTACGCTGATTTACATGATCGTCTACGACATCACCAAGCGGCGGCGCGCTGAAGCCGCTGAACAGGATCAGCGCACGCTGGCGGAAGCGCTCCGCAAGACGGCGGCTGCGCTGTCCAGTTCGCTGGAACTCAACGAGGTGATGGATCGCATTTTGCAGCAGGTTCAGCATGTCGTCCCGCACGAACGCGGCTCGATCATCCTGATCGACGGCGGGGTGGCGCGGGTGGTTCGCTCGCGCGCCGACGATGAAATCGCCTACGATGAAGAACATGAGTCACGCGTGTTCGTGCTGCAAGAAACGCCCACGCTTCAGTGGATGATCGTCAACCGCAATCCGCTGGTGATCCCGGATGTTAGCGCTTACCCCGGTTGGACACCGGCGCATGTGTCCAGCGAATGGATGCGGTCGTACCTCGGCGCGCCGATCCGCATCGGGCGCTACGTGATCGGCTTCCTCAATCTGGACAGCAGCCTCGTGGATCGCTTCCATCGCACGGACGCCGAACGACTGCAATCGTTCGCCGACCAAGCCGG
Source organism: Anaerolinea sp. (assembly GCA_014879865.1). Classification (GTDB taxonomy): domain Bacteria; phylum Chloroflexota; class Anaerolineae; order Aggregatilineales; family Phototrophicaceae; genus Flexifilum. The sequence goes on along the minus strand of JACSRG010000282.1, from coordinate 4,613 downwards.
GATCGCCATCCGCAACGCGCGTCTCTTCGAGCAGGTGCGCGAACAGGCGCAAGAACTGGAAAATCGGGTCATCGAACGGACGACCGAACTCGAATACGAGCGGCGGCAGCTCCGCACGATCATCGAAGGGCTGACGGAAGGCGTCGCCTTCACCGAATACGTCGACAAGAAGTTCCGCACGCTGTACGTTAATCGGGCGCTGGAACGGATGACAGGCTACAACGCCGACGAGTGGAACATGCTCTCGGTGCGGCTGTTGAAGCCGCCGCAGACGAGCGAGGAACGCTTTCGAGATCGCCTCGAACGGGCGCTTGGCGCGCTGCAAGAAGGCGGCACGTGGATGTACGAGTACGATTTTGTGCGCAAGGATGGCACAAAGTTCGTCGCCGCGACGACGACCACCCGTGTCACCAACGCGGACGGGGTGTTGGTCGGTGGCGTGACCCTCGTGCGTGACATCAGCGAGGAAAAAGCGCTCGCGCAGCAGAAGGCGCGCTTCGTCGCCCACGCGTCGCACGAACTGCGCACGCCGATCACGAACCTGAAAACCCGTGTCTACCTCGCCAAGAAACAGCCGGAAAAGCTGGCGGAACACCTGCGCGTGCTGGAGGAAGTCACCGAACGGATGCAGCGCTTGGTCGAGGATTTGCTCGACGTCAGCCGCTTCGAGCGCGGTATGATCAAGCTGCTGCACGACGATATTCATCTGCAAGCGCTGATCAACAACGTGGTCACGGTGCAAATGCCGGAAGCCGACCGCAAAGGGCTTGACTTGTGTGCGCTCCTCCCCGATCAGCCGATTCTCGTTCGCGCTGACCGCGAACGCATCACGCAGGTGGTGACGAATCTGGTCACCAATGCGATCAATTACACACAGCCCGGCGGCAGAATCACCGTGAGCGCCGCGCCGATCTATCATGACGACCGGCTGTGCTGCGCGCTGGTCGAAGTCGAAGACACGGGCATCGGCATCGACGAGGAACACCTGCCGCACCTGTTCCAGCCGTTTTACCGCGTGACCAGCAAGATCGCCGGGACAGGGTTGGGCTTGAGTATCGCCAAAGAAATCATCGAACTGCACGGCGGCAAAATCACCGTGCGGAGTAAACCCGGCGCGGGCAGCTGCTTCAGCTTTTGGCTGCCGCTGGTCGAAACCGCCACCATCCCGACTTTCTTGCTCACCGGAGTCTAAGCGTGTATACACCGCTGCAATTGGCAGAAGCGTATCTGCAAACCGGCGAATTGGAAGCGGCGCTCGAAGCGCTGAATACCCACCTCGGCGATTTCCCAAACGACGACTATGCGCGTCGGCTGCGGATTCACGTCCTGATCGACATGCCGGGGGGACTCGACGCCGCGCTAGCGGACCTCGACGGCTTAATCATGCCGACGGGGAGCGACGCGGGTCTGCGCGGGCGCGTCCTGATGAAGATGGGCGATTACCCCGGTGCGGCGTCAGCTTTTGCACAGGCATGGCAGCACTACCCCACCTTGTACGCCGAAACCTATGCGCGCGTGCTGCTGCGGCTCGGCGACAGTGAACAGGCGCTGCGGGCGCTGGCGGTGCTGCCGCCGACATGGCAGTGGCACTCGTGGAACGCGGACATTTACGATCTACGCGGGGAGTTTCAGAAGGCGGTCGAGCATTACACGGCAGCGTTGGACGGATTGACGAGCGCGATGGCGGAGGCGGATGAGCCGCGTTTGCTCGACGCGATGCGCGCCAACGAATTGATCAAGCGCGGCAATGCGTTGATGCGCGTGGGGCAGTTCGCCGATGCTGACGCCGATTACGCCGCTGCCGCCGGAATCGTGCCCGATGATGCGGCGATCCCGTTCAATCGCGGGCTAACGTATCTGCTGCGCGGCGACTTCGAGCGCGCACTGCGGTTGTGCCGCGAGGCATGGTCGCGGGCAAACGAGGGGCTGCGCGAACAAATGCGCGTCGAACTCGCCGCCGACCCACGCTACCACGCACTCGCTGAGGCGCTGCTAGGCGGTTCGAGCGATTACCTGCACCCGCGTCCCTAGGCTTTCCAGAAAATCGGTCGGCACTCCCCATGTGAGCGGAAAGTCGGGACTATCGCCCGCGCCGAGGTATCCAAGAATATCCAGCATGAGTGCTTCATCGTCGATCTCATCATCGGATTCGGTTAAGGCGACAAACGCATCTTCCGCCCACCGCACTAGATCGGCTTCTGCAAGCTCGCCATTAAGATAGGCGAGAATTCGACTGACCACCACAGCTTTAGAAATCATCTTCGCTCTCGCTTAACTCTACGTGTCCGGTGTCCTGTGGAAACTTCTGATGGAGTGCAATCAATCTACCCTCGGCATCGTAGATTTCTTGAACTATCAAGACCGTCTTCTCATCTGCATCGACTTCTTTGACATACCGGGCGTAGCCTTTTACCCGCCCTCCGTTGGGCAGTTCATCCCACTGTGAAAAGCGACTTTCATTCCGTTTGCGTCCAGCCACGATGATCTGTCCTTCGCTTTACCGTATTATACGGTTTGTGTGCTAGAATCGTCAGCCTAAGCGAACTCCCATAGGACGATTGTGTATGAGCGAATGGAAGCCGGTCGTCGGCTTGGAAATCCACGCCGAACTTCTCACCCACAGCAAAATGTTCAGCGCGTGCCCGGTGGTGGACAGCGTTACCGCACCGCCGAACACCGCCGTCGATCCCGTGTCGCTCGGTTTGCCGGGGACACTACCCGTGATCAACCAGCAAGCCGTCGAAATGGCGATGATGGTCGGCTTAGCGCTCAACTGCGAAATCCCCCCGATCAACCAGTTTGCGCGCAAGAGCTACTTCTACCCCGATCTGCCGAAGGGCTACCAGATCAGCCAGTATGATCGCCCGCTGGCGATCAAGGGCATGCTCGACATCGATCTCGACGACGGGACGACGCGCACGATCCGTGTGCGCCGCGCGCATCTTGAGGAAGACACAGGCAAATCGATTCACATCGACGGCTACAGCCTGATCGATTACAACCGCGCGGGCGTGCCGCTGCTGGAAATCGTCACCGAGCCGGATATTCACAGCGCAGAAGAAGCCGAAGCCTTCGCCCGTAAACTGCGCTCGATCTTGCAGTACTTGGGCGTCAACGACGGCGATATGTCGAAGGGCGTTATGCGCATCGAGCCGAACATCAGCGTGATGCACAAAGACGATACCGGCTACCGCACGCGCACCGAGGTCAAGAACCTGAACAGCATCCGCAGCCTGTTCCGCTCGATTGAGTACGAGGTCAAGCGGCAGATCAAAGCGTGGGAGTCGGGGGAGGGTGTGCGCCAAGCGACGATGGGTTGGGATGAAGCCCGTCAGCGCACGGTGGTTCAGCGCTACAAAGAGAGCGCCGACGAGTACCGCTACTTCCCCGAACCGGACTTGCCCGTGATCGAGGTCAGCCGCGAATGGGTGGACGACGTGCGCTCACGCCTGCCCGAACTGCCCGACGCCAAGCGGGATCGCTTCGTGCGCGAGTTCGGTCTCAGCCGCTATGACGCCGCCGTGCTGACTGCCGAGCGTCCGGTTGCCGCCTACTACGATGCGGTGATCGCGGGCGGGGCAGCGCCGAAATCCGCCGCGAATTGGATCACGAGCACGCTGTTCGGCTTGCTCAACCGCGACGGCATCGAACGCGAACGCGCTGGCGAGAAGATCGCGCCGGAACGCCTCGCGGCGCTGGTCAAGCTGGTGGACGACGGGACGATCAACAAGGCGACGGGCGTTACCGTGCTCAACGAGATGTGGGAGACGGGCGGCGACCCGAACGCGATTGTGCAGGCGAAGGGTTTGGCGCAGATTTCCGATGCGGGCGCGATTGAAGCGGCGATCAGCAAAGTGCTGAACGAGAATGCCAAGATGGTCGAGGACTACCTCGGCGGGAAAGACAAGCTGTTTGGACCGATCATGGGCAAGATCATGGGCGAGTTGAAAGGTCAGGGCAACCCCGCCTTGATCAAGGAAACGCTCAACCGCCTGTTAGATGCAAAACGCGGATAGGGTAGGAACGAAAGCAATGGCAATACGCGATATCATCAAGCCGGATAACCCGATTTTACGGAAGAAGGCGCACAAGGTCACGAACTTCGGCAGCGATTTTCAAAAGCTGGCAGACGACATGGTCGAGACGATGATCAAAGCGCCGGGCGTGGGACTCGCCGCGCCGCAGGTCGCCGTGAGCCAGCGCCTGATCGTCGTGCGGCTGCCGGACGACGAGGAGAGCAAGAAGGAATACGGCGATCAAGCGGGCGTCGTCTACGTGCTGGCGAACCCGGAGATCATCAAGGCGAGTAAGGAAATGGTCGAGGGCGTCGAAGCGTGCCTGTCGATCCCCGGCTACTTCGGCAAGGTGGATCGCCACGAAAGTGTCACCGTGCGCGGGCAGGATCGCACGGGCAAAGAGATTCGCATCAAGGCGAAGGGCTGGCAGGCGCGCGTCTTCCAGCACGAGATCGATCACCTTGACGGGCGGTTGTACATCGACATCGCCAGCGACGTGTGGCGTGAAGACGAGAAGGACGACGCCGACGAGGAAACTCAGCCGGACACGAACGCTCAACAGCCGACGCCTAGTCAAGATTAGGACTGAGGTTCGAG